>QMLA01000227.1 GCA_003646585.1 Deltaproteobacteria bacterium
CTCCATCAGTCCCTCCCCCCGAAGATGCCCTGGGGCCTGAAGAGCAGTATCAGGATTATCCCGATGAAGGCCACCGCCGGCTTATAGGTGGGAAGAAGCCAGGCCGTGGACATCTGCTGAAGGACCCCTATCACCAATCCTCCCACAAGGGCTCCTTGGACCTTCCCGATCCCCCCGAGGATGGCAGCGGCAAAAAGCGGCAGCAGAAAATCCCAACCCATTCCCGGATGGACCTGCACATCTATGCCATAAAGCACTCCTCCGGCTGCAGCCAAACCTCCTCCTATGGCCCATGTCCAGATGATGATCCTCTCGGTCCTGATACCGCTTATTCTGGCGAGCTCCATGTTATCGGCGGTAGCCCGCATGGCCTTACCGATCTTGGTGTGATGCAAAAACAGGTGAAGCAATACCACCAGAAGGGTGGCCACCCCCAAGATGAGAATCTGATCGGGCCTTATCTTGATCCCCAGGGGCAGTTCCACCGCCGGCCTCAACACCCCGGGGAAGAAGGTGCGATAATCCCCTCCCCAGAGGATGAGGATGACCATCCTGACAATAAGGGAGGCACCGAAGGCCGACATGGCCATCATGACAGCGGTGCTCCCCCTCTGGCGGAGCTTGTGATAAAGCAAACGATCCAGCACGATGGCCACCAGGGCCACCCCAACCATGGCCAGGGGGAAGGCCACCACCATCCTCCAGCCAAAGGAAAACGGCGTAAGGGGATCATTGGAGATACCAAGGTGGGGGAGGATGGTCCCCACCAGGAACAGAGTTATGTAAGCCCCGGCGGTCATGAGATCGCCATGGGCGAAGTTGGCGAAGCGCAAAATTCCGTAAACCAGCGTAAGGCCTATCGCTCCCAGCGCTATGATGCTTCCAAGGACTATCCCGTAGACGAACAGCTCGAGCATTCAGACTCCGCCTAGATAAAGCCTGGCCAACTCCTCGTTATGGAGCAACTCCTGTCCGGGACCATCCAGGGCATTTTTGCCCATGGCCAGGACATAGCCGTGATGGGAAAGCTTCAGGGCTTCCCTTGCGTTCTGCTCCACTATGAGGATGGCCACCCCGCGGTCGTTTATCTCGCGGATCTTCCCGAAGACCATCTCGACCATCCCTGGGGCCAAGCCTGCGGAGGGTTCATCGAGCAAAAGGAGCTTGGGGTCGAGCATCAGGGCCCTTCCCAGGGCCACCATCTGACGCTGTCCCCCTGACAGGCGCCCCACCTTCTCGTGACGCCTGGCCCGAAGCTCGGGGAACATCTCGTAAATTTCCTCGATCCTGTCGGTGAAGTCGTCCTCGCGGATAAAGGCTCCCATCTCCAAGTTTTCCTGTACGGTAAGGGAAGGGAATACGTTCCTGACCTGGGGGACATAGCTTATCCCCTTCCTGACGACATCCTCGGGTGGGGTGCCCGTTATATCCTCTCCATCAAACAGCACCCTCCCCTCCCTTGGCCTGAGGATGCCGAAAATGGCCTTAAGGAGGGTCGACTTCCCCGCCCCATTGGGACCGATGATGGAAACGATCTGACCCCGTTCCACCCGGAGGGAGACCCCCTGAAGGATGTCCACCTCTTCGGTGTAACCGGCCCTTATCCCTTCGACCACCAAAAGGCTCATCGATACTGACCTCCAAGATATGCCTCAAGCACCCTCGGATCCCTCTTGATCTCCTCCGGGGGACCTTCGGTGAGTTTTTTCCCCTCGCTCATGACGATGACCGGATTGCAGAGGGACATCACCAGGTCCATGTCATGCTCGATGATGAGGAAGGTTATCCCCCTTTCGCGGCAGAGCCTCTCGATATATCCCACCAGCTTCCTCATCAGGGTGGGATTGACCCCTGCCCCCGGCTCATCCAAAAGCACCATCTTGGGGTTCACCATCATGACCCTGGCCAGCTCGAGCAACTTCCGCTGACCACCGGAGAGGTTGGCGGCAAACTCATCCCGCAGATCTATCAGATCGACGAACTCGAGGACCTCCAAGGCCCGCTCCTTCAGGGCCGCCTCCTGCTGCTTTACGGCCTTTGGGCGAAACCAAGGGGCCCATATCCGCTCCCCCAACTGCCCCGGAGGCATCACCATCAGGTTCTCAAGGACCGTCATCTGAGGGAACCCCCGCGGGATCTGGAAGGTGCGGTAAAGCCCCCGCCGGAAGACCTCGTGAGGGGGAAGGCCATCGATCCTCTCCCCGCAAAAGTAGATCTCACCCCCGTCAGGCCTGTGAAAGCCGGTTATCAGGTTGAAGAGGGTGGTCTTCCCAGCACCATTGGGGCCGATAAGACCCGTGATGGTCCCCTCTTTGACCGAGAGACTGCAATCATCCACCGCCTTAAGGCCCCCAAAGGACTTCGTCACATTTTTCACTTCAAGCATAATCTCCATTTGAAAAAGGAACTCCAGGGTTCGGAGTATTGTAAATCAAATCCCCCCTGCGTCAAGCCCACCCTGTGTTCTGTAGGGGAAAAAGCACAAACGCCGTTGTGGGGATATCCAAACCTTGTGCTTGAGCCGTACCTGAGGAGTTAGCAAAGCAACTCCGAGAGAGGGCCAGGCGTCATCACCGCTCGCTTCAGGGCGAACTGATGGCCATTCTGGAGGAGGCGGTTTGGGGGAAACGGAGACGGCTCAGCCCTGAGGAGGTCTACCGGGGGTGAGGGAGTTGGGGCTCAGGACTGATGCCGAAGCCGTTGAGATGATCAGGGGAAATCGGGATGGTCGCTGAGGCAAAGGTGGTGGATGCTTCTGTGGTCGCTGTCCTAGTGTTCGGTGAACTCAGGACTGATGAAGCCCTCTCGCCCATGGAGGGGGTGAGGTTTCACGCCCCGGTGCTTCTTGATTACGAACCGGCCAGCGTCGCCCGCAAAAACTGCTCCGCTATCTGGAAC
>QMLA01000228.1 GCA_003646585.1 Deltaproteobacteria bacterium
CCTCTGGGCCAGCTCCCTGACGATCTCCTTCAGCTCGTTGAACTCCCGCTTGGTGACAGATTCCTCCCTTTGACGCTCCACCTCCTCAAGGAGCTCAAGGAGCACCTGCCTCAGCTCCGGAGAAACACTCTCAAGCCTCTTTATGAACTTCACACTGATGGGCATCGGTTAAAATATAACCAAATGTTAGAAAGAAATCACTTGGCGAAAACGTCCCTGGTCCTCATGAACCTCCACTTTTGCCCCCATCCTTTCCGCCAGCCTCCTGGCCAGTTCGAGGCCGAGACCACTGCCGCGGGGAACATCGGGAGCAAGATCGTTTTCCACCTCCAGGATGACCCTCTGCCCCTCCCTTCTGGAAGAGATCCGCACGAAGTTCTTGGAATACCTTGTTGCGTTCTCCAAAAACAGCTGCAACACCATCTCCAAATCGTTCCCGGGAATCCTCACTTTGACCTCTTTTAAGTCAAACTTCACCTCCTTTCCCTCAAGTTCCTCACCAAAGGATTTCAGCATCCGTTGGATCAAACTGTCCAGTCTCACCTCTCCTTTCTCCCCTTTGGTTGGAAATCGACGGATCAACTCCAGGGTCCGGCGAAATTCTTCTTCGATGTAATTGTAAGCCTTCTGCAACCGTCCGAGAGCAGAAGGGTTCATCCCTTCCTTCAGGATCTCCAGGTTCACCCTCTGAGTGGCCAGGAAATTGCCGAACCTGTGAGAAAGCACAAGCAACATCAACTCCAAAAACTCCCTGTTCCTTTCGCGCTCCTGCAAGTGATGCCAAAGGAGTCTGTAAAAGAGAAATGAGAGCAGCAGGATGAGAAAGATCTCCCATAAGAAGAGGTTTAAGGCAAAAGCCCTAAGCCTCTCCCTGAGGCGGGAAAAATCCAGGAATACAAATTTATCTCCTATAATCCTGTAAAACACCAGATCCTTCGCCTTGAGAGGCCTGTTGGAGGTCTTGATGTAATCCGGGAGTTTGTAACCTTTAACCTTTTCTGAAAGCTCCAGGTGCAGGTGCACATCTCTGTAAAGGATGCTGAGGAGTTCGGCCTTATGCATCCTGATGGCCACAAAATTCAGTATCGATATGCCCAAAAGGAGGGCAAACAGGAACCCAAAAAGGATCCTGTATTCGAACCTCACCGCAATCGGTAACCTCTACCCTTGTAAGTCTCGATGGCCCCAGGAGGCAGGATCTTCCTCAGCTCCTTTATGTAAACCCTCACGATCTCCTCTCCCACCGGGGACCCACCCCATACATAGCTCAGAATCCTTTCCTTGCTCACGACCTCGCCGCGATGGCGCAAAAGCAGGGAAAGGAGCAGCCAGGCCTTCTTTGAAAGCTTTACCTCCCGATCACCCCTGTAAACCACCTCCCCGTCAAGATCCACCCGCAGATCCCCCAGCTGGACAAAACGCCTCCTTCCCCGGCGGGCCAGGGCCCTGAGCCTCAGCAGCAGTTCCTTGCGATGGAAGGGCTTGGAGAGGAAATCATCGGCACCGTAGTCGAAGCAAACCTCTTTGTCCGCGAGGGACCTTTTGGCCGTGAGGACGAGGACAGGGACATCAATTCCATCGGCCCTCAATTTCCTCAAGATCTCCTCACCCCTTTGGTGAGGAAGGATGAGATCGAGAATAATCACGTCAAAGGATTCCGAAAGCAAGACCACCTCCACGTCACCCCCATCGGTCAACCACTTGACCTCAACCCCTTTCAGCTCGAGGTAATCCTTCAGGGATTGCCCCAGAAGGGTGTCATCCTCTATTAAGAGGACCCTCATAAAGGACCTCCCAGGCTTTTATTGCCTTATGTCCGGCGCGTTGTCAAACTAGTTTTTGATCCCGTCCCAAGCGAAAATTGAAAACCGAAAAAGGGCAATGTTAGAATTTTAAAGAACATCCGGTGGAGGAGTCCGATGGAATCGATCCCCATGACACGAGAAGGATACGAGGCCTTGAAAAGGGAACTGGAAAGGCTGAAGAAGGAGGAAAGGCCCAAGATTATAGCTGAAATCGAAAGGGCAAGGGCCTTCGGAGATCTATCGGAGAACGCGGAGTATCACGCAGCTAAGGAGAAGCAGGCTTTCATCGAGACCAAAATCCGGGAACTGGAGAGCAAGCTGGCAAGGGCGGTCATCGTGGAACAGTCCCCAGAGGAAGGGAGGGTGGTCTTTGGATGCAAGGTTAAACTTGAGGACCTGGACACGGGGCAGATCGTAGAATACCACCTGGTCGGTGGCGACGAGGCCGATCCGCCCCGCG
Organism: Deltaproteobacteria bacterium; assembly: GCA_003646585.1. Taxonomy (GTDB): domain Bacteria; phylum Desulfobacterota; class B13-G15; order B13-G15; family B13-G15; genus B73-G16. Next base: position 2,266 of record QMLA01000228.1, read on the forward strand.
GGAAGATCTCCATCCACTCTCCGGTGGCCAGGGCTCTTGTGGGGAAGGAAGAGGGCGATGAGGTTGAGGTGCAGGTACCGGCTGGGAAGCGACGCTATTTGATCCTGGAGGTGAGGACATCGTGAGGCATCTGGGTCTTTTAATCTTTTTGATGCTCCTCCCGCTGTGCCTCCTGGCTCAGGAAGGGAAAATCCTCATGATAATCGCCCCCGAGGGGTTCAGGGATGAGGAGCTTCAGGTCCCAAAGGCCCTTTTCGAGGCCAAGGGATGGGAGGTCGATGTCGCTTCAAAGACAACCCGTGAGGCCAGGGGGATGCTCGGCCTCAAGGTAAAGCCGGATCTAAACCTTGAGGCGGTTGATCTGTCCCGTTACAGTGCCGTGGTATTTGTGGGAGGGGTGGGGGCCCAGCTATACTTTTCCGATCCCCAAGCCCTTCATATAGCCAGAGAGGCGTATAGAAAGGGGAAAATCGTAGGTGCCATTTGTCTGGCCCCCGGGATACTGGCGAGGGCGGGGGTTCTTCGCGGGAAGAAGGCCACCGTATGGCCTTCGGAGGCCGAGACCCTGAGAAAAACAGGTGCCACTTATACGGGCAAGGCCGTTGAAGTGGATGGCTCAATCG
>QMLA01000229.1 GCA_003646585.1 Deltaproteobacteria bacterium
GCTCTCCTCCTGGAGATCTTTTTGCCCTACTTCACCTCCTTCCTAGTTGGCTCTCCCTCCGCGGGAATCGCCATCTCGTATCCAGTTCTCTTATCCCTTCTCGGGAAGCTAAGTGAGAAAGCAGCGGCCCTCATAATGGCTTCTGCGTATTTAGGCTATTTAGCATCTCCTCTCCATCTCTGCATGGCGTTGACCGTCCAGTATCTCAAGATCCCGCTTGAGAAGGTCTACCGCTACATGATCCCATCTCTAGCCCCCCCATGTCTCGGAGCGATATTTATCTACTTTATAGTCTAAGCTGTGGGACGGAAAGTGTTATCTCGCCTCAAGAGGTGTAGTATTGGCGGATGAAGAAGGTAATAATCAGGGCCAGACGTCAGGACTTCCCTAAAGTTAAGGGAGTCGTCAAGGAGCTATCCTATCTCTCTTACGTTGATGAAAGCGAGAGGAGAGTGACGATCTACGTACCTGAGGGAGAGCTTGATCAGCTGATAGAGCGAGTGTACACGTGTTTGGATAAAAGATATAGGGAGAACGTCATAGAGGTGACTAGCTTAGATTTCATAATCTCACCAGTTCTAGAGAGAGCTGAGAGAAAAGGGGCGGGAAAAGCCCCGAAGGCTCCGGTAGAACGGCTTATAGACTCAACTAGGCCTTACACTCATCTAGATTTAAGCAAGACGATGTTGACTTCGATAGCTGGGCTGATAGCACTGATAGGGTTCTTCCTGAACAACCCCGTAATAGTGATAGGAGCTATGCTCCTATCCCCCATCTTGGGGCCAATACACAGCTTCTCGGTCAACATCGCAGTTGGTAGGATAGAGGATGCCATCAAGAGCGTAACGATATTACTCTCCTTGCTTACATCTGTCGTTTTTCTCTCTCTAGTATCAACCTACATCGTCAATTTCGTTCTTCCCTTAGCTCCTACTAGGGAGATGCTGGGGAGGGCGGAACCAAATCCCATTTACGTCCTAATGGCTGTTATGCTTGGATTTGCTTCGGTTTTGGCGATGGAAAGGGGCTTACCGGAAGTGATAGCTGGGGTGGCGATAGCGGCTGCCCTTCTCCCTCCAGCAGTAGACACAGGTCTCTTGTTAGTTCTCTCTTTCGACGCAGCCATGGGACCCGCCATTATAACTCTTCAGAACTTGATAGGCTTGATGGCGGGATCTCTCATGGCAGTTATAGCTTTAAGGATAGGGCCTAGGAAGTACTACGAGAAAGCTACTGCAAAGAGATTCCTGCTCCGGTCTCTACTCGTTATCTTCGTGCTCCTAGCGTTAATAACCCTGATTTCTTTCGTCTTCATGTAGGTCTCATCTCCCAACTTGACTTTGTAGAGACTAAAGAGGAAAAGGCTTCTTAATGAGAAAAGGGCCAAGATCTATGTTTTCTGGAAGGAATTTGAGTAGTATCGGGATTTTTTCTGAATCAGTTGTGGTTAAATTCAAGAAAAGCTCGAAAGAATCCCGAATAATGATTTTAATCCACTCATTCTTCTTCGCGACATGACGAATTTCCTCCGTAAGTGCAACCCCTCTCGTCTAAACCTCAGGCACCTCATTTCCAACTTTATTGCTATATAAAAAACTAGGAATATTAGATACAAAATTGTTTGCATCAAATCCGATCAGAACCTCTCTCCTTAGTTTAATAAAAAGACGCTATAAGATCCGTATGGTGGGTGTGCGATCATGGACATGAAGTCGCTCTTGGATCAACTTAACGCTTCCATAAAATCGTGGAGGCAGAAGTCCCCAGAGGCCATAGGGAAGTTCTTGGAATTCATGGAAGCTGTAGAAAAGCCAAAGGCATTAGATACGAAGACCAAGGAACTAATAGCAGTGGCTCTCTCCGTAGCATCTCACTGTCAGTGGTGTATAGCCTTTCACGTGAGGAACGCTTTGAAAGCTGGAGCTAACGAAGAAGAGATCAGAGAAGCAGCTTGGGTAGCCGTTGTAATGGGAGGAGGTCCCTCTCTGTCGTACATGCAATTGGTCGAAGAGGCGCTTAAGGACTTCCAAGAGAAGTAGACCCGACTTAAGCACAAAACCACCGAGGCTCTTATTTTTCATTTTAAAAAATTAGGGAAGGTTGTCAGATCTGGGTAAACCAGATCGGCCTTCCACCCATGTAGAACGTTGGAGCATATTCGTGGTTGTCCGGCTTAAAGGATACTAAGAAAGCCCCTGTGCCTCCTAGAACTTGATAGCTCATAGTGACCGTTCCGTTAACGGTTTCCACTGTTTGTACTAAGGTAAAGCCATAGATTCCTCTGCGCAACTCTTTCCAAATCCATAGGGACGCTCTCCCATCGAGGGCTTCTCCGTTAAGCGCTGAGGCATTGACCTGAACTGTTAAGACTCCTCCAGAAACGGAGAAACTAACCTCGAGCTCGGTAGTCTTGTAAGAGGGCAACAATAACGTCGCTGTAGTTCCACCCTGACTTTGGGGCGGGGAGCCCCCTAGTCCGAACACGGTCCCAGTCAGGTCAGATAAGGACGGGGTGCTGGTCTTGGTGATGTTCACCCAAACGTAGTTCCCAGTAGCGTTGATGCCGAAGGCTGTACACGGAATCCAACTCGATCCATTCCACCACTCCATCCTTAAATCGCTCTCACTGAGTCCTGCAGCTTGTAACTGTGAAGTGTTGTACTTGACCTTGAAGTAAATGTAGTCCACGCCTGAAGCGTTGCTGATGTAAAGGTCGACGTACTTCAAGGCCGTCAGGTTAAAGCTCACTCCTACAGGATTGTCGAAGTAGTTCTCGACGGATATGACAGGGGTCCCGATTCCGCTCTTCTTCACGTAAAGACCGAGCTCGTCCCACAAGTCTAGCTCGAAGTCCCCAGGAAGAGCTATTCCATTTCCTCCTAAAGC
>QMLA01000230.1 GCA_003646585.1 Deltaproteobacteria bacterium
ATCTACGCCTCAGGGGCCACTCCCCTGGATTTGAATAACCTCTTCATCACCTCCCCTGATCCCGAAAAGCTGGTCCATGAAGCCGAAAGGATCGGCTTTCCCAGAAACACCTGCAGCTGGATCAAGGGGATCTGGGGGGTTGTCAAGGAAAGGGGAATAGAGGAGGTGGTGGCGGTAACCCAAGGGGATTGCAGCAATACCCATGCCCTCATAGAGGTCCTTGAGTCCCAAGGGATAAGGGTCTTCCCCTTTGCCTACCCCTTTGACAGGTCAAGGGAGCTCCTCAGGGTCCAGATAGAGAGGATGATGGAATACTTCGGGGTCGGGTGGGATGAGGTGATGGGGCAGAAGGAGGTCCTTGATGGGATAAGGGGCCTTGCTCACGAAATCGATAGATTGTGCTACGAGGAAGGGGTGGTGAGCGGATACGAGGATCACCTCTTTCTGGTTAGCACCAGCGATATGAAAGGAAACCCGGAGGCCTTCAGGAGGGAGCTTGAGGAGTTCATCGAGACGGCAAGGAAACGCAAACCCTTCAGGGAGGAGATACGGCTGGGCTATGTCGGGGTGCCCCCCATCTTTTCGGACCTTTACCAGAAGGTGGAGGAGAAGGGTGCCAGGATCGTTTACAACGAGATCCAGCGGCAGTTCAGCATGCCCTTTGCCACCGACGACCTCATAGAGCAATACCTCCTTTACACCTACCCCTATTCCTTCTTCCACCGCCTCGAGGATATAAAGCGCGAGATAAAGAGGAGAGAGGTCGACGGTCTGATCCATTATGTGCAATCCTTTTGCTACCGACAGATCCAGGACATGCTGCTCCGAAAGGAGATCAAGCTCCCGATCCTCACCCTCGAAGGGGACAGGCCAGGGGCCCTCGATGTGAGGACCGAACTGCGGCTGGAAGCCTTTCTCGAGACCCTGAGGCTTAGGCGGTGATAGTACTGGATGGTTCCTACGGAGAAGGTGGGGGTCAGATAGTAAGGACAGCGGTGGGCCTTTCGGCCTTGCTGGGGATTCCCTGTAGGATCGAGAGGATAAGACAGGGGCGTCCCTCCCCCGGTCTCAAAGCACAGCATGTGGCAGGTATCAAGGTCCTGCTCAAGATCTGCCGGGGCGAGGCAGAGGGCCTGCGGGTCGGTTCCGAAACCCTCACCTTCATCCCCGGGAGGCTCAGGGGAGGAAGTTACAGGATCGATGTGGGAACCGCGGGGGCCATCGGCCTGGTCCTGCAGACCTTGATGCCCGCCTGTGTGGGACTTCCTTCGAGGCTCATATTGACGATTACAGGTGGCACGGACGTCAAATGGGCCCCCACGGTCCTTTACATGAAAGAGGTGCTGCTGCCCATCCTTTACAGGATGGGTTTTGAGGCCGAAATCCAGCTGCTCAAAAGGGGTTACTATCCCAAGGGAGGCGGAATGATCTCCTTTTCGGCACGCGGAGCCGAACTTCAGGGGGTGGACCTTCGGGAGAGGGGGGAGGTGCTCGGGATCTACGGTGTATCCCATGCTTCAAAATCCCTGCAATCAAGGAGGGTGGCAGAAAGGCAAAGGGAAGCGGCCCTCTCGGTTCTCCGCAAGAAGAGGATGGAGGCCGAAATAAAGGTCCGTTACGAGGAGACCCCATCGCCCGGGTCAGGAATAGACCTCTGGGCCCTCTGCGAGGGCAGCATCCTCGGTGCCAATTCCCTAGGGGAAAGGGGAAAGAGGGCAGAGACGGTGGGACAGGAAGCGGCCTCCTCCCTCCTTCGGGAGCTGGAATCCGGGGCGGCTCTGGATCGACACATGGGCGACCAGATCCTCCCCTTCCTGGCCATTGCTAAGGGACCTTCTGTCGTCTCCGTTTCGGAGCCTTCCGGCCATCTGGAGACAAACATCTGGGTGATCAGACACTTCCCCCAGTGCGAACCCCTTGAGCTGCAGAAGGAAAAGGGAAAGTGGATCATCAAGACGAAGGGCTAAATTTGGGGGTGTCCCGATTCAAAACAGCCCTACCTCCAGAGGTAAAGGCCCGTCAAGGCACCATAGGACCTCTCAGGAGGTTCCCCCTGCAGTTCGAGGACGAAGGCCTTCACCTGTCATTTCGACTTTAAGTGGGAAAGCTTGGAATTTTAATCTTTCCCCTTTTCTGAAAACCAGCCTTCACGTGCCATTACCTCCATTGAAATTCTGTTACTCGGACCATCTCCCCTGGCGACGAAAATCCCGACATTCTCCCCAACCGCTTCTGATATCTCCGCAACATCTCTATGTGTAAACCCTGGGCAGAGAAGTATTGACTGAATCCCTTCCTCTTTGACGGCCTTTTTGCATACTTCAATTGCTTGCTTCTGATCCTTGGCCACTACTACAAAGAGCTTATAGTATTTAGGTGTTTCGATAACATATCTATACTTCTCGGCCTCTCCATCGGGAGCATGGGCAAGGAATAACACTTTAAATGCCATAGTTATCACCTCCTATTACAATTCTTTGTGGAAGCCTCACCAGGAAGCCTCGCGGGTTGCAATATTGTTGTAAACATAGCAGATCTGGACCAGCCAGTCAAAAATTGGGTGATTTACAGGGTGCATGGGTATGGACATCTCTGAAAGCGTGTGCCCTGTCAAGTCATCTCCTCTCCTCCTGGTGCATGGGTATGGAGATCGGTACCACCCTGGGGAAGGAGGGTTAGGGAGGGCAGAGGCTGCCCACCTCATCCTTGAGGTGTTCCGCAGGATTGGGATACCCTGGGATCGACAAATCAAACCCCTCAGGGGATGGGAGGGCAGCCGTAGGTAAAGTATATCACGATTTAAGGAGGACGTCTCCGGAGGCAGCAAGGCTTTTGGTGAGGAAGGTGCTGGAACAGAACGGGGGCAACGTGTCAAAGACGGCAA
>QMLA01000231.1 GCA_003646585.1 Deltaproteobacteria bacterium
CCCCCGAAGAGCTCATCCCCTCCGTCACCCGTTGCCACCCTCTTCGTCCCCCTTTCGGCAAGGGCCTTAAGGCCAAAATAAACGGCCAGATCGTTAGGGAGGGCGGGATCGAAGGAGCGGAGGATGCGGATCACGGTGGGAATCGCCGAAAGGGCCTCTTCCATCGACACCTTCACAGTCTCCACCCTGAGCCCGAGGTGTCTCTCGAGGATGTCAATGTAGGGCTTGTCCTGTGCCCTATCCTCGAACATCACCGTTATCGCCTTCAATTGGGGCATGAGACACGCCAAAAGCCCCGAATCGATCCCCCCCGAAAGAAGGATTCCCTGGGGTTCAAGCTCATCCAGGATCTCCCTCAACAGCGAAACCAGCCTTTTCCGACTAATATATTCGTTCGACATTCCAAAGCCTCTTAACGGATGAGTGGAGAATGGACACCTTCTTCAGATGCCTTTTGGCAAGTCTCTTTGCCATCCTCAGCTCCCCGTGCGTTGGAGCCCTGTATATGTCGCCTGGATGTGGAATATAGGCATCGATCCTGTACGGTATCCCCGGATTGACCCCAGAGATGAAATGCGCAATCCGTGAGATTTCCTCCGGATTGATCAGGCCCGGGATGAGGACGCTTTCTGCCCTCAATTTGACGCGACTTTTGGCATAGATTTTAAAATTCTCGAGGATTCTCGAAGGGTCACTGCCTCCTGTATAGGCCTTAAAGAGATGGGGAGTTAATGCCTTTATGCTCAGACAGACCTCATCCACTCCCCCTATCACTTCCCACCCATTGGTTATGAGCACCGTGTGGGTTTTCTTGGCCTTGAAGAAATCGAGTAGGGCCAAAAGATGGGGATCCACAGAGGGTTCCTTTCCCAGGAACAGTACCCTCCTGATCTTTATACCCTCCAGGATCCCCAAAAGTTCATCAAGGGCCAAAGGGGGATTGGGTACCCCCACCTCCTCCAGATGGCAATCCAGGGGTCGAAAATCGGTTATACATCCCCAGCACCTGAGGGGGCAGGGGGCGTCAAAGTAAAGGCACACCTCTTCCATTTCGGGACTGTAAGTCATGTGATAAACAGCCATTTCCTCTCTCCCAATTTCAAAAACTCAATTTCACCCCTCCATATACCGAAAATCCCGCAGTCCCATATCCGTAGGCCTCTTCATAGTCCTCATTAAAGACATTCTCGACCCTGAGGGAACACTCGCAGTTTTTGTGAACTTTGAAACCCAAACCCATGTTCACCAGGGTGTAATCTGAAAGCCTAACGCGCCTCCCTGCAGCCCAATCGTAATCCTTCCTGTCATCCACCCATAGGAGGTCGACATTAACTGTGGCACGTTCCTGTAGAAAGGTCCAGTTTAGATTTGCCCCCAATTTGTTCAACGGACGACGCAATAATCTCCGGCCCTCATCGTCTTCGGTATGGGTGTAAGTGTAATTGAGGCGGAAAGAAAGGCCCTTCAAGAGCCCCACCTCAACGAAGGCCTCCACTCCCCGACTTAAAGCTTCCTCAATATTTATGAATCCCCTTCCCGAGACGTATTCTATGAGATCATCCACCTCATTGCAGAAGTAGGTAAGCCCACCCTTCAGAAGCCCATCGAAGAGGGATTGTTCAAGCCCTATATCCCATCCCACGCTCCTTTCGGGATCGAGCTCACTGTTTCCAACCGGCATACCCCAAAAAGGAGGGCCATAAAGCTCATAAAGACTGGGAGCCCTGAAGCCCGTTCCAAGGGAACCTTTCAGTTTGGTGCCGGTTTTTTCGATCGGAAAGGCCTGAGCAATCCTGAAAGTCATGCGGTCTCCAAATTCCTTGTGATGGTCCCACCTGATTCCCACTGTGGTGAACGACACCTCCTTCAGGTTCAACAGGTTTTGAGCAAAAAGGCTGTAAGTATAAGCTGACTTCTTTTCCATAAAGGTTGATTCCATTTCTTCTTGTTCAAACTCTGCTCCCAAAATCAATGTATTAGAATCAAAAATGGTAATATCATGTTGCCATGATACTTCATACTTGCGACCACTGTAGTTGCTATCTCCCCATGGGGAGTCTTTATACTCTCTGTCATGGTTTGCGATACCGAAGGAAATTCTCTGGCGCCATTTACCGTCCAATCCCAAAATTTCAACATATGGCTTGGCAAAAAATTCCTCATGTTCCACATGGTAATTGTCGCAATCCTGATAGGGACCTCCTCCTAAGTCGAGTTCCGTGTCACCGTTTTGCGATCTGAGACTCAAACCGAGGGTAAGCCATGGTGTAGGTTCGAAATCCAGTCTTGTTGAAAAGGAGAAGTTTTCCCACCCGTCATCTTCGGAATTTCCAGGGAGGTCCTCATCTGCTGCAGAGAATCCCGTTGTCCTTGTGTGGGATGCTGCCATTGAAAAACTCACCCTTTCGATTTGTCCGGACAATCCTGAAAATTCCCGGAAGGTGTCATAAGACCCCCCCTCTATCCCCACGTAAAAGGAGGGTTTACCGCGTCCCTTTTTGGTGATGATGTTTATCACACCCCCTATGGCGTCCGCTCCATACAGGACGCTCTGTGGGCCCCTTACGATTTCAATGCGTTCGATGTTATCGACAGTGAGGTTGGCGAAGTTGAATTGCCTCTGGGTCAGGCTGGGATCACCCATTTCGAGCCCATCGATGAGGACCAAGGTGTGGTAGGACTCCATACCCCTCAGCAGGATTGAGGATTGGCCTCCTGGGCCTCCTGTGGTGATGGCATCTATTCCGGGTTCTCCCTTGAGGATGTCCTTGACGGTCCTGTAGCCCTTTCTCTTGATCTCTTCTTCTGTGATCACGGTTACAGAGCTTCCGATTTCCATTAAGGGGGTGGGGGTTCTGGTTGCTGTAACC
>QMLA01000232.1 GCA_003646585.1 Deltaproteobacteria bacterium
CCTTGCAGGGATGTAAGCCTTATCCAGCTCTAAGGCTCCATTGATCAACTCTTCGGGGACCGGATGTCTCCTTGAAAGCTCCTGAAGCAGGTCGGCTACAGAATGCCCCCAGGCCTCGGCCCCCATCTTTTGAAACACAGCTTTAACCGCTTTCTCCGCTGCTTGCTGAGAGGAAAAACAGGCCCAATCAAAAAAGCCCCTCTCCAGATCGCTCTTGGCATGCTCCAGATCCCCTTCCGCTTGATCCATCCAATCACGGCTCCTTTCCACCACTCAAGCACTCCCGATAAATTTCGGTATCTTCTCCCCTTAGAAGCTACCGCAGCCGGTTATCCGAATCAATCTTTATGTCGCCCTTTGTTCCTTACTGGGCTCCTGATCCTCGGCCTTGTGCTCCCCCTTTAGGCCCAAAAAGGGAAAATGACAGGCTCCGGAGGAAACAAAAAATTGGTGGTCCCAACGGGACTCGAACCCGTGTCTCTGGCGTGAGAGGCCAGTATCCTAGGCCGCTAGACGATGGGACCACCTTGGCTGGGGGACGAGGATTCGAACCCCGGCTTCGAGGTCCAGAGCCTCGCGTCCTGCCGCTAGACGATCCCCCAGGCCGTTTAAATTAATAAACAAAAATGCCCCTTGGGTCAAGCCGAAAAGGGGTGGCCTCTGAAGGAGTTTGATGTTATCATCGTTTTCCCTTTCCGGGAAAGGGGGGTGAAGGATGGATCTGTTGCGCCGTTTCCGGGATGTGTGTGAGGATCCCTTTTCGGCCCTGAAGGGGCTCAAGGATTCCAAGAAGGTTATCGGTATAACCCCTTCTGATGTCCCCGATGAGGTCATCCATGCCGCGGGGCTTCATCCTTTTATGATCCTTGGGACCACAGCCCCTATAAAGTATGTGACGGCCCTAATCCCCGATAATGCCTGCTCCCTTGCCAGGAGCAATCTGGAGCTGGTCCTGGCCTACCAGAGGGAGTTCTTTGACGGCTTTGTCATCCCCCAGGTGGATGATACCACCCAGCACATATCCGATCTCTGGGAGAGGCGATTCCGCCACCGTTTCTTCCATAAGTTCCTGACACCCCGGCAGCTCTCCAGGCCCTCTGCCAGGCTCTGGTTCCGGAGGGAGGTGGAGCGGCTGATGAGGGCCCTGGAGGACTTCGCGGGCACAAAGATCACCGAGGAATCCCTCTGGAGGAGCATCCATCTCTTTGACGAGGACAGAAGGGAGTTGCAGAGGCTTTACGATTTGAAGCGCCGCATCCCCGGGATCATCTCCAACAGGGATTTCTTCGACATCGTTAAGGCCTCCCTGATGATGGATAGAAGAGAACACCTTGATGCCCTGAGGGCTTTTTTGCAGGGGATCAAGGAGGGAGGTAGAAAGGACCTGGTTCCCATTGCCCTTGCGGGGATAACCGTTGAGCCTCCGGAGATCTTTGACTTCCTTGACGAATTCGGCTTCAATGTGGTCTCGGACAACCTCGTGACCGGCTCAAGGCACATCTATTCGGTTGTCCCCGAGGAGGCCGATCCCATCGAGGCCCTACTTAAGCGCCATTTCTCCCGCCCCAACTTCAGCCCGATCCACGACAGCCCCGAAAGGGTCGTCGATGATCTGCTTGAGCTGGTCAGGGATTCGGGGGCCAAGGGCCTGATATACATCCACATACAGTACTGCGAATCCCAGGACTTTGACCTGCCCGACATAAGGAGGCGCTTCCGCGAAGAGGGCATCCCCCTTTTGGTCCTCACCACCGAATATCAGACGCGGCACATCGGCCTCATGAGGACTCGTATAGAGGCCTTCAGGGAACTAATCGATAGGGATGGTGGGAGATGAACAGCAGGGAGCTTTCCAGGGTTTTAACCGAACAGTACCTTGAGGAGGCCAGGACGGCCCATCAGAGGGGGAAGTATGTGGCCTACACCACGGCCGTCTCCCCGGTCGAGATCCTGGTCGCCCATGACTTCATCCCCATCTATCCCGAGAACCACGCGGTGTCGCTCATTACAAAAAGGCTCTGTACGGAGCTTTCGGAGGTCGTCGAAAAAGAGGGTTACACCTCCCACCTCTGCGCCTATGCCCGCTGTGATCTCGGCTACCGGGAGACGGGCAAAAGCCCCACGGGGGGGATACCAGAACCTGACTTCCTCCTCTCCTGCAACGCCCAGTGTTTCACCCTGGTCAAGTGGTTTGAGGTCCTTTCCAGGCGCTACAAGGTCCCCATGTTCGTCTTTGACACACCCCAATGGATAAGGGATGGGGAGGCCAGAAAGGAGATCCTCAATTACTGCGTCATGCAGCTGAGGGAGCTGATAGCCTCCCTTGAGGAAATCACCGGCAGGAAATTCGACTACGACAGATTGAGGGAGGTCATAAGGCTTTCGGATCGCGCATGTCGCCTCTACCGCAGGTTCCTGGACATGGCAGCCCATAAGCCCTCCCCCATCACCATCTTCGATGCCCTGATCCACATGGCCATAATCGTCTATTTGCGGGGGACCCCTCAGGCCGTCCAGTATTACGAGACCCTGGTCGGCGAGATCGAGCAGAAGGTGAAAAGGGGCGAGGCTGCCATTCAGGGCGAAAGGTTCAGGCTCTATTGGGAGAACCTGCCCGTGTGGTTCAAGTTCAAGGACCACTTCAACCTCCTCGCCTCTTATGGGGCCGTCATCCTGACCTCCCTCTACGTGCACGATTGGGCTCACGAGTTCGATGTGGACAAGGACCCCCTTGTGACGCTGGCCGAAAACTACGTCTCGGGTTTTTCCAACGTGACCCTCGAGGAGAGGGCCGATATGGCCCTGGAGCTATTTGAGCGCTATAAGCTCAACGGCATGATCATGTTCATCAACCGCAGTTGCAAGGC
>QMLA01000233.1 GCA_003646585.1 Deltaproteobacteria bacterium
CTGCTCCTCTCCGTTCAGAGCCAAAACCTCAACCCCTAGAGCCTTAAAGAATTCAACAAAAGCATCAAACCCGAATCTGGTGAGCCTGTCGGGATAGGTGACAGCTACTGCCCTAATCTTCCTGGTCTTTGCAAGCTCTATCAACCTGAGAAGCCCTTTCTGCTTGCCTTGATGCCACTGGCTATGTCTTTGACCTCATAGATCTGCGAGAAGTTCCCAGAAACGGCCCTTCTCAGAAATTCAAGCTGAGCTTCAAGGTCTTTCCTCTGATCGTGGGAAGAAACACGGGCATACGAATAGGCTTGAGCTTCCCCTCCTTGTCCCAACGCCTCAGCGTTTGAACCGACACCGTTAACAACCCTTTGGAGAGCATCTCAAAGAGCCTTTTTCCCTGCTCCTTGTCTGACAGCAGAAGGAGGATCCTCGGCGCGGCGATCCTTCCCTTTATGGATTATGGATTGAGGTAGAGGTGTTTCTCCAAGATGTACTCCCTCACCGGATCGGGTACCAGGTAGCGGATGGACTGTCCTCTTTTGATGAGATCGCGGACCAGCGTTGCCGACACCCTTATGGGGGTGACCGGTAGCAACAGGAGGGGGATCCCCCTCTGGGTTTCAAACCTTCCCCTGTCCCTTTCGCGATATCCGAGGGTCTCGAGGAAGGGGGTCAGGTCCTCTTCCGTCCTCCTCATGACGATGAAGGAGCAAAGTTCCAGCAGCTGTTGCCAGTCCTTCCATGTCTGGATTCCCCTGAAGGAGTCCTCTCCCACTATGAAGTAGCATTCGGCTTGCAGTTTCCGGGAGAGTTCCCTCACGGTGTCAATGGAATAGGAGAGCCCTTCCCTTCTGAGTTCCACATCGCAGGGTTCAAAGTGGGGGTTTCCTCGAAGGGCCCTCTTCAGCATCTCCCACCTGTCCTCTGCAGGGGCATGGGCCACCCCTCCCTTATGGGGCGGGCGGGCGGAAAGCACGAACAACACCTTTTGCAACCCCAGGGCCTCCCTCACCTCCTCGGCTGCCCTCAGGTGTCCCACGTGGATCGGGTCAAAGGTCCCACCGAAGATCCCTATCTTAGGTGCGGATCTGGCCATCCCCATAGACGATGAACTTGGTGGTAGTGAGGTCTTCGGCCCCCATGGGGCCAAAGGCATGAAGCTTGGTGGTGCTTATGCCTATTTCCGCCCCGAGGCCGAACTGGTAACCGTCGCTGAAGCGGGTGGAGGCATTCACCAGGACTGTTGATGAATCCACCTCCCGCAGGAACCGCTGGGCGTTGCGGTAATCCGAGGTGATTATGGCATCGGTATGCTTTGACCCGTATTTGAGGATGTGATCGATGGCCTCATCTATCCCGTCCACCACCTTCACGGCCAAAATCAGATCCAGATACTCCGCATACCAGTCCTCTTCGGTGGCATCCTTAACCCAGGGCAGGATCTCCTTGGTCCTGGGGCAGCCCCTGAGTTCGACTCCTGCTTCCCTGAACCTCTCCCCCATGAGGGGCAGAAAATGGGGGGCTATCTCCCGGTGCACGAGCATGGTCTCCATGGCATTGCAGACCGCAGGCCTCTGGACCTTGGCGTTGAAGCAGATCTCGATGGCCATCTGGAGATCCGCTGACCGATCCACGAAGATGTGACACACGCCTTTGTAGTGCTTCAATACGGGGATCCGGGAATTCTCCGCGACAAACCTTATGAGCTCCTCACCTCCCCGGGGGATGATGAGGTCTATGTAATCTTCGAGTTTCAGCATCTCCCTCACGGCCTCCCGGTCCGTCACGGGGACAACCTGCACGGCCTCAGGGGGGATGCCACTTGACTTGAGGGCCCTCTGGATGACCCTGGCGATGGCCAGGTTCGAGTTTATGGCCTCCGAGCCCCCCCTCAGGATCACGGCATTTCCCGCCTTAAGACAGAGCCCGGCCGCATCCGAGGTCACGTTGGGCCTTGACTCGTAAATGACCCCTATCACACCCAGGGGAATGCGCATCTTGCCGACCAGAAGGCCATTGGGCCTCCTCCACATCTTCACCACTTCCCCCACAGGGTCCGGCTGCGAGGCTATCTCCATGAGGCTTTGGGCCATATCCCGGATCACCTTTTCGGAAAGGGTCAGCCTGTCAAGCATCGCCTGAGAGAGCCCCTTTTTGTGGGCGTGCTCCAGGTCCTTTTGGTTTTCCGAAAGGAGGAAGTCCTTCTCCTCAAGGAGCCCTTCGGCCATCCTCCTCAGGGCCTCGTCCTTTAAGGCCGAGGACAGCGTTGCCAGCCGGGGGGCAACGGTCCTGGCCGCCCTGGCCATCCTGAGGATCTCCTCCCTTATCTCCACGGTTACCCTCCCGAGTTTGAATGGAGGAAAACCAATATCACGCCCCCCCTGCCTTTGACAAGACGCGCTCTTCCTCGATCTTGAAAAGGGGGGTGGATTCAAATAACCTTTGTTCCTTCAGAGGGATTTGAAGGGAGGATCCCATGGAGGAGCTTTTCATCGGCATCGATGTCGGTTCCGTCAGTGCCAATACGGTCCTCATGGATCGAAGGGGGATGGTCCTTGAGGAGCATTATGATCGGATAAAGGGGCAGCCTTTGAGGACCGTCAGGGACAGGTTGAGGGAGATCCTCTCCCGGATACCCCAGCGGGAGATCCGGGGGATCGCCTTCACCGGCAAGGGGGCGAAATTGCTATCGGAGGTCCTGAAGGGCCCCTTTTACAATGAGATAGTGGCCCAGACGAAGGCCATCGAGCGTTTCCATCCCCAGGCCAGGACCGTCATAGACATAGGAGGGCAGGATTCCAAATTCATCCTCCTGGAGGAGGAGGGTCCGGGGCTTCGGATCCGTGACTTCGGCATGAACACCCTC
>QMLA01000234.1 GCA_003646585.1 Deltaproteobacteria bacterium
CCGCCCTCCCTATCACCCTCAACCTCTTTCCCCTCTCGATGACCTCCCTTGTGACCTTTGTGCTTGACCGCACGATCAGGGCCTCATACTGATCGATGATGGCCAGAAGCTCCTCTGGCTTGAGGCCGGCTTTCACCTCCACCTCAATGCCCCCGGCCTCCCTCAGGACCTCAAGCCCTTCCTCGGGAAGCTTGTCGGCAACAAGGACCTTCATAGGTCAGCCTCCTCAAAGACCTTCTGGGCTGCACTGACGCCCCTGCCTAGTTCCACCGGGTATCCCATCCCTTTCAATTCCAGTTCGAGGGCCGCGACAACCTGAAGGATATCCGAGGGCTCAAAGTAACCCATATGGGCTATCCTGATGATCCTCCCCTTGAGGTGCTCCTGTCCCCCTGCCACAATGAGCCCGTAACGGTCCTCAAGCCTCCTCTTGAGCTCCTGTCCGTCTATCCCGGAAGGAAGTTTTATGGCCGTAAGGGTGGGGCTCGGGGAGTCGGCCAGAAGCTCGAGGCCCATCGCCCGGACGGCTTCCTGAACGGCACGGGCCAAAAGCTTGTGGCGCTCAAAGATATTCTGGAGCCCCTCCTCCTTTATCATCCTCAAGGCCTCCCTCAATCCCACCACCAGCGAGATCGCCGGGGTGAAATGGGTCTGGTTCTTTCGCTGGCTCCGCAGTTCGGCCTCCAGGTCGAAGTAATACTTGGGCAAGGTGGACCTCTTGACGAACCTCCAGGCCTTCTCGCTCAGGGCCACAAAGCTCAACCCCGGAGGGAGCATTAAGGCCTTCTGGGAACCGGCCACCATCACATCGATCCCCCACCGGTCCATGGGCAGGTCCACGGCTCCAAGGGCACTTATGGCATCTACAATGATAATGGTATCCTCCCTTTCTCTCACGATATCACAGAGCTCCTTGACGGGATGGAGCACCCCTGTGGATGTCTCACAGGCTTGAACCATCACGGCCCTTATCTCCGGATCGGCCTCAAGGGACCTCTGGACCAGTATCGGATCGATGGCCTCCCCCCATACCGCATCCACTGGCACGACCCTGAGGCCGTAAGCTTCGCAAATCTCCGCCCAGCGTTCACCGAATTTCCCGCCCCTCACCACCAGCACCGCATCCCCTTCACAGAGGGTGTTGACCACCGCCGCCTCCATGGCACCCGTGCCCGAGGAGGCAAGGATCAAGACATCCTGTTCGGTCTGAAACACGTACTTCAGCCCCTCCCTGACCTCCCGAAAGACCTCCTCGAAGGCGGGATCCCTGTGGTGGAAAAGGGGTTCAGCCATCGACAAAAGCACCCTCTCGGGCACAGGTGTGGGTCCCGGAGAAAAAAGACGCTTTTTCATTCACAGCCTCCCCAGTTTAGAAACTCCTTTCACAAGATCCGAATTTTAGAGGCGAGCAAAACCCGCGTCAATGTCCCGGATTGGAGAATTCCCTCTGCCTTAAGACTTCGTACATCAGCACCGCTGCGGCGACCGAGGCATTCAAGGAATTTATCCTCCCCTTCATGGGTATGGAGACCAGGAAATCGCACTCCCTACGGACCAAGGGCCTGATTCCTTTGCCTTCGCTGCCTATAACGAGGGCCAGGGGACACCTGAGATCGAGATCGTAGACGGGTTCCCCGGCCCCCGCCTCCGCCCCGATGAACCATATCCCCTTCTGCTTGAGCTTCTTCATGGCTTGGGCGATGTTGCTCACCCTGGCGATGGGGAGGTGAAAAACGGCCCCTGCGGAGGCCTTGGCCACCACCCCTGTGACCCCCACAGCCCTCCTCTTGGGGATGATCACACCCCAGACCCCTGAGGCCTCGGCCGTCCTCACGATGGCCCCGAAGTTCCTCGGGTCCTCAATCCCATCCAGGACCACGATGAAGGGCTCCCCTTCCCCCTGGAGGACATCCTCCAGGTCCGCATAGGGGAAGTCCTCAAGCCAAAGGGCCACTCCCTGATGGGGGATCCCAGAAAGCAAGCAGGAGAGCTCGGAGCGCCTGACCACCTCCACCCTCACCCCCCTCCTTTCGGCAAGCTCAAGGATCTCCCCGACCCCCTTCTGCCGGGCCAGCAGCAGTTTCCCGGCGGGCACACCTGCCCTCAAGGCCTCCCTCACGGGGTTCACCCCATAAACCCAGAATCCCTCCATACCCTGCGGCCTTTCGTGCAATAATATAGATCAGATGACCATCCTCACCCTACCCCCTGATAGGTTCAAACAGCAGCGAAGAAGGCTTGTGGAGGTCTACCGGAGGGCCTATCAGGGCCTGGAGGAATATGCCTACAGCAGACCCTCGGACATAAAGGGATACCTCAACTGGCTCTACCGTGCGGATCCTGAGGGGTTCCTGGTGGCCGAAGAGGGAGGACAGGTCCTGGGTTTTGTGGCATCCTGCAGGAACTGGTGGGATCGCGATCTCGGCCCCTTGGGGGAAATCCACGAATTGGTCGTCATTCCCGAAAGGCAGGGAGAGGGCATAGGATCGACCCTCCTTGAATGGGCCCTTGGGTTTCTGGCGAGACAACACGATGTCTTCGGGCTGTGGGTGGGTGAGGGAAACGAGAGGGCAAAGGCATTCTACATGGGCCATGGCTTTAAACCGGTGGGGAAGATGGGGAAATGGATAAGGATGATCTTGAAAAAAGGGCAGGGGAGATCTTAGGGGCCCTCCTGGAGGTGGAGAGCCCCACCGGCAAGGAAGGAAGCCTCCTCCAAGTGCTGCAGAAGGAACTTCCAAAGAGGGGATTCTCGCTCCGCTTGCAGCCTGTGCCAGAAGCCCCGGGAAACCTCATCGCCCAGAGGGGAAAGGGCAGGATCCTCCTTGCCACCCATCTTGACACGGTTCCCGCCTGGGGC
>QMLA01000235.1 GCA_003646585.1 Deltaproteobacteria bacterium
GTAAAAACGTTTGAAATATCCTATGTAATTTCCTTTAGAAAGAAAAAACCGCCGAGAATAAGCTTAATTATTTTAAGCTACCTGTTAAATGTTGAGAAAAAGAAAAAAAATAGCCTGCCGAGGCGGAAGCATGCTTAAGGTTGAAAGGCTTTCAGTCGAGGTCGACGGCAAAAGAATTCTAAACAATGTGAATTTAACGGTTTTACCTGGAAAAACCTACGTAGTTTTCGGCCCAAATGGTTCCGGCAAATCTACACTTTTAATGGCGATTGCCGGTGTACCTAACTATAGGGTTACTGAAGGTAAAATCATTTTTGAAGGTAAAAATGTTGTCAACATGAGCCTTAATGAGCGTGTTAAGCTTGGTATGGCTTTAGCCTTCCAGAATCCACCTGAGATTATGGGTGTCAAGCTTAAGGATATGCTTAAGATCTGCGCTGGTAAGAAGGTTTCCGACGATTTCTCCAGAGAGGAAATGGAGCTAATAGAACACTTCAACCTTAAAGACTTCCTTGATAGGAGCGTTAACGTAGGTTTCTCTGGAGGAGAGAGGAAGAGAGCTGAAGTCCTACAATTACTCCTAATGAAGCCTAAATTAATGCTTTTAGACGAGCCAGACAGCGGAGTTGACATTGAAAGCCTCAAATTTATTGGAGGCGAAATCCAGAGATATCTCTCTGAGAGCGGCGCCTCAGCCATCATAGTTACTCATCACGGGCAAATCCTAGACTACGTTAAGGTTGATACGGCATGTGTCCTAATCAACGGGATGATCCACTGCTATGGTGACCCCTACCAGATCCTTGAAAACATTAAGAAGAGAGGTTACGAAGGTTGCGTAGCCTGCTCAAGGTATAAGTCAGAAGCAGTTTAGAGGCTGAATGGAGGGATTCTGGTGAAAGATGTGGAAACGAAGGCGTCATCACTTTCAGAGCTACCTAAGGAGATAGTGGAGGTAGCTCAAAGGGTTGGCATTGAAAGGGATGAAGGTAAACGTTCAGCTTCCTTTGTTCACTTAGATCATAAAACGATTCTTGCAGCAGTTAATGAACTGTTTAAAGGGAAAGTTGAAATCATGGACATTAAGGACGCCCTAAAGAAATATGGCTGGCTAAAAAACTACTATGGGAAACTGGTTCCACCCGATAAAGATGAGTATACTGCTAGGGCTGAAGAAGACTTACACGGCGGATATTTTATTAGAGCCTTACCTGGAGCCCACGTAGAGTTTCCAGTCCAGGCATGCTTAATGATTGCTAGGAGAAGCTTCACCCAAAATATACATAACATTGTGATTGCTGAGGAAGGCTCAAACATAAATGTGATTACAGGATGCGTAACCCATAGGGTTGTCGAGGAAGCTCTCCACATAGGTGTAACCGAATTCTACGTTAAGAGAGGAGCTAAACTCAATTTTACGATGGTTCATAGCTGGAGGAAGGGAGTTAAGGTTAGGCCTAGAAGCGTAGCCCTAGTTGAAGATGGAGGCATCTTCATATCCAACTATATTTGCTTAAACCCCGTCGAAAACATTCAGATGTATCCAGCAGTCTATTGCGCTGGCAAGGGAGCAATAGTAAGATTCAACAACATAATCTATGCTAGGGGGAGTTCAAACTTAGACCTTGGCTCTAAAATTGAGCTTGGTTCTCCTCAAAGCAGAGGCGAAATAATTTCAAGAATTGTGGCTGAGGGCGGCTCTAAGGTTACTGCCCGAGGAATGATTATTGGTGGAGCCTCGAATGTGAAAGGCCACTTGGAATGTAGAGGTCTACTTTTAGACGATAACTCGGAGATTCATGCAATACCAGAATTGATCGGGAGAAGGAAGGACGTTGACCTGTCTCATGAGGCTGCTGTTGGAAAGATTGCTGAGAAGGAATTAGTCTATTTGATGGCTAGGGGGCTCAGCGAAGAAGAAGCTGTTTCAACCATAGTTAGAGGCTTTCTGGACGTTGAATTAATGGATTTGCCTGAGCCCCTAACGAGAGAAATAAGGAAACTCGTAGATCAGATAGCTCGAGGCATCTAGGGAACTCTCCAAAAAAGGAAAGCTCTTTTCTCCGGTTTTTAGATCCACTTACAGTAAAGCTTAAAGCCTCCTGTCTTAATTACTAACCCATAATGACTGAACAGCTTCTAAATCTTTTAGCCGTTATCGATTTAAAGGGTAAAATTATATCTGGAATTCGAAATTTCCAAGACTATTTGGCTTCCTCGGGGGGAGATTAATCGGGTTTCTCCTGAGAATCTTCACATAGTTTTAAGCCGTTTTGAAGGCGTCTCTGAGCGTAAGCTTAGAGACCTTTTTAGGGCACTAGATAACCTATACTTTGAAGTTTTCACCGTTAAGCTGGGAAGCTGCCTCATTCAGCCTAGCCTTGAAACACCTCAAACTATATGGGTTCAAGTCTCCGAGGGTGCTGAGCAGCTTCGTAGGCTTGCCTTAGAAATAAACGAAAATGCTCTTCAAGCAGGTTTTAAACCTGTTAGAGGGACTTTTAACCCGCAAATCAAAATAGCTGAAATAAAGTCTATCAAGGATGAAGGCTCCCTGAGAGCGGCAGTCTATAGGCTACTAAGGGTGAGAATTGGAAAACTAGAAGTCAGAACAATAAAACTTAAACGCGAAGTCTCTCCTCAAACCATGGAAACCATTTATGAAGTTAAGGCGACAGAAAGTTACATCTAAACGGTGAATCTTTCTTCAATAGCCTTTATATGTTTTCAAGTCTAACCGTTCTGTCGGAAGTGCTTGTTATGCCTCTAATTGAGATGACTTTTGGGAAGGGCGCCTTGACGGCCGAGCAAAAGACGAACCTGGCTAGGAAGGTTACCGATTTAATAGTTCAAGAA
>QMLA01000236.1 GCA_003646585.1 Deltaproteobacteria bacterium
AACCCCTACGGGACAGGGTCCTAAGCCCTGCGCCTTTGACCTGGCTTGGCGACCCCCGCTTCCGGTTACAAGTTTCTAGTATCCTAGTATATTTGGTTTACTTTCCCTAAAGGGAATTTTAATAAGTGTCCTTAAACTCCATAGTCTAATGTATGGACTTATTTAGGGTGCTGAGGAAGAAAGAAGATGACCTTTTAGCCAGGATCGTAAACTATACAATATTAGTTAGTAAGACCGTAGAAAAGCTGAAAGAGCTAGTCGAATTCTTGATTAAAAAGGAAGAGAAGAGAAAGATAACTTCCATATTTTCGGAAATAGATATGCTTGAAACGGAAGCAGATGAAGTACGTAGAAAGTTAACTGAGGAGATAGCAGCCGGTAGCTTTTTCTCCTATTTAAGGGAAGATTTCTTACTCCTCTTAGAAACAATAGATGATATTGCTGATAGCGCGAAAGATGCATCTAAAATTTTAATTGAAAGTAAACTAAACGAAGAATCCATATTGTTCCTATTTCATAACTCAGGAGGAATAAGATACGTAGATTTTCTTTTAAATACTGTAAGGATGTTAATTAAGTGTTTAGAAAGCTTGAGAAAGGTTCCTCCAAAGAAACTTATTTCCTTGGTAAGAAGCGTGGAATTAAGTGAGGAAGATGCGGATAAAATGAAGACCGAGCTTATGAAAAGTTTGTATGAAAAGACAAAGGAGCTATCCATACTCGATATTATCTCACTAAAGGATTTCCTAAATGTTGTGGATAATATTGCCGATAAAGCCGAGGATTCATCGGATATAATACTTAGGATGGTTGCAAAAGGCTATGCGTGAATAGATGGGTATGAACATAGCGACGTTAGTTTTGTTATTCTCGGTTTCCATATTGTTCGGAATTAATAACGGAAGTGTCTGTCAAGCGGGCATTGTAGGAAGCGGATTATTTACTTTTAAAAGAGCGTCTCTGTTAGTGGGATTAGGACTTTTACTAGGATCGTTAGTAGAGGGTTGGAAAACTAAAGAATTCATTACGACATATGAAATACCAGCTAATGCGGAGATCTTAATCCTAACGATCCCTTTGTTTTTGCTTTTAATTTCTACGATCTACGGTATCCCCATGAGCATTGCACACTTGTTAACAGGGGCTTGGTTAGGAATAATAATGATTGATGCTGGTAGTATAATATTTAATGCTCTCATTGTCCTAATTATAGTTTGGGTGGCGACTCCTATAGCAGCAATCTTCCTTTCATCATTATTGTATGTGATCTTGAGAAAAATAGCATATAAGAGAAGGCTGAGTACTATAGCCTCCTTTAACAGAATCGCTCTCACTATCTCTTCTCTATATACTTCGTATGTGTTGGGTTCTAACAATATAGGATTGTTAATGGGCGTTGTCAACGCTCCTCTTTATATCTTACCTACAATAGTTCTAGGCGTTCTCATTGGAAGCATGTTCATGAGCCCAAAATTCACCAAGGCCATAGGTGAGGATTTTGTTGGTATGGGACCTTTAGGCGTTTTATCAAGCCTAATCTCTGGCTCCTTTACGGTATGGTTGGCAACTCAGATAGGTTGTCCGGCTTCCCTTACCAATAGCATAATGGGAGGGATTATTGGAGCAGGACTTGTATCAAATCCAAGTATAGTAAATATGAGGAAACTTTACCAAGTAACACTCAGCTGGGCACTAGCTGGACTTATCGGCTTTCTCCTCTCCTACTTTCCGTATATTCTATTTTTGTCTACCAAAACAAGTTAAAAAAGTTTGAAGGGTACTATATTTCCTTCTCTGTCGAAAACAGCTACGTCTGCTATAGGATCACGATACGGATAACCAAGGATGACTATTATTGGACCGAACCCGTATAGAAGATCCTGAGTTGAAGGCCTTTTTACCCCAGATGGATGGGAATGTACGCTTCCTACAATACTCATATCTGCTGGTAAAAGATAGGGATTGAAGGAGGCAAATCCCTCTCCTCCAATAGAAAAAGGTGGTATTACGACGCTTTCTATGATTACTTCCGTTCCTTTCTTTTTCCCTCTTAGGAGAACTAAAATTTCGTTGGGATGGGCTTCCTTGGCGTATTCAAGTAACCCTTCTATTAACTCTCTTTTGAATACTACCCGCATCATTATAAGCCTATTATTGAGTACGCTTCCTTCAAATTTTCATTTACCTTCTCCTTCATCTCCTCATAGAAATTCCTACCTGCAGAATCTATAGTTACGGTAAGAGGGCCGAAATCTTTAACCTTTAAGATCCACAACGCTTCAGGGATGCCTAAATCTAACCACTTAACTCCCTCAACCTTCTCTATAGCCTTTGCCGCTAAAGCTCCTGCTCCTCCGGTGAATATAGCATATACGGCTCCGAATTTCTTACAAGCCTCAGCCGTTTTCTTTCCCATTCCCCCCTTCCCTATTATTACTCTGACCCCAGTTTTCTCTATAAACTCCGCCTCGTACATTTCTAATCTCGCGCTTGTGGTAGGACCTGCCGATACAATCTCCCACTCATCTCCCACCTTCTTAACTACAGGACCAACGTGGTAAACTACCATATTTCTAAAATCTACTGGAAGGGGTTTTCCTGAATTTAATAGCTCTAACGCTCTTCGATGACCTGCGTCTCTTGCACTATAAACTCTTCCGGTTATGTAAAGTATATCACCAACCCTAATTTTCCTAACGTCTTCCTCACTTATTGGTGTTGTGAGCTTGTACTCGGTCATCTACTCACCTCCTAGGAAAGGATGCGTTAAAAACTCAACTCCCGTATCAGTTACTCTTAAGGAAGCTCTCCTACAGGCCCAGCACATTGTCGCCACGCCCAGGGA
>QMLA01000237.1 GCA_003646585.1 Deltaproteobacteria bacterium
CCCTTTATAAATACAGATTAATTAATAAAAAACTTCGCACTCAGTTTTTTGTGATAGTATTGGCCAAACGTAATGTTTAAATCTAAAACCTCAAAATGTTTCATCATGAAAAAGCCTGTCGTGTTTTTAGGCTTAATCATCCTTTCTTTTGGACTTTACTTAATATCTTATAGGATGCAAATTGAGATCAGGCTTTCTCCTACTCCTGATGCAACATGGAAATGGATTCCTAAGGAGAAGGTAGATGAATATAAAAAACTTGGATGGCGTGAATGTACGAGCAGATATTTGCTAAGGGAGGCAATGAAAGCAAAACACGATCCTAGCGACGTTCTCATGTGGAAAGAAAAAGAAATTTTAGAGATATATCCATACCAAACAATTGGGGCAATCATTAGTCTCATAGGTTCTGTTACAGCCATAATTGGACACTATATCCCTGAACAATTAATAGACTTCAAATGAACAATCTAACTAATGTAAAAAATAAAGTCGACTTAACGCATAATTAGTTTTAAAAATCTCGGTTCGTCCCGTTTGTTTGTCCCTTTGTCTGTCTGTTCGATTCTTTTGTGAGTGTGTGTGATAGTTAGAGAGTGTGTTAGTTAGATAGAGTTAGAGAGGGTTTGGGCTACTAATTTAATTTTCTCTTGATGGCTCTATATTGAGATGAAAGTATTAATCTGCACAGATCGGAACATCAGAGAATCTTTTCATCATGATACTGTGCAACTAGGCTAGAACCAATCCTAGCGTGTGCTATACACAGAGAATCATTTGATTTCTATGAGTTTCAATGCTCTGCCCAAGTATTCGAGGACGTTTTTCCCTTTATCTGTGATCCGGTAGATCGTGCTGCTTCCTTTCTTCTCGCTTTTAATTAAGCTTTGATCCTGCAAGGATTCGAGGATCTTCATTAGAGGCTTCCATGACAGGTTTGTCCTATACATGATTCGCGTTGGCTTTCCGGTTCCTTTATCAATCGCGTCTAGAACTTCTAGGTACAGCTCCAGCTTCGAACGTTTATACGTCATTCTACCTCATAGAAAAAGAGGCGGGAGAAATTTAAAGATTAATGAACCGCAAGTTCAAACTAAAGGTCAATATTGAGCATATACAAATCAGTATATGTTTTTCGAGGAGAAGCGTAAAGGCATGGTTAAAATAACGCGGAAACTTTGGTATCAAAAGGCAAGAAAGAACTACATCTGTAGTGTATGTGGAAAAACCATAAGCAAAGGTGAGAACTATTATAAATATAAGAGCTATGCTTCTCAGAGAGATCCATTTTATGGGCCTCGTACATATGCCGATATTACGCGAACATATTGTAACAAGTGCGGAAACATCGAATACGGCCGGGAAAAAAGAGATGTAAAGGACAATATTGCAGTGGCCCCCAACATTTATCGGAATCGGTATTGGTGTTGCTATTGGATTCATTTTCTGAATATTGGTCACCATTTAACAATCTGAGAGAAGAGCATACAATCTATCTCATATTTATTAGAACCGGCACTTCTATAACTCTGACTTCATATTTGTTACATAAATCCTTTATTGCGGAATGGATATTTTTAGCCGCTAGTACCGCGTCTACTTGACCAAAACTCAACTTCTGTTCGACAGCAAACATATATCTGTACTTTACTGCTTGAAGAAGCCCCGCTATTTCGCCGTTATCAACATTCACTTCAACTTCCACAGCAATGTAACGCCCGCTGGAATGGCGAAATATGAGATCTGCTCGATCGTTAGTAGGGAATAGATACTCCTCCTGAAACAATTCTACTCCTTCTCCAAAGATTTCTTCTGCATTCTCGACTAGGTGACGCTTTAGTCTTTTGTGTTCTTCGCTCTCCTCACGACTAACGTATCTTTTAAAGGCTTTTTCAATCCTTTTCCTGCGAACCTCACTTGCAACTCTCAAAATTTTTTCTTCTACATATTTTTTCCCGAGATAAGTCAATCTGAAGCACCTAGGTGTCCTTCCGGAATCTATTTCAATTAGTCCTTGTACGTGAAAGACGCCGTTGGTCATGGTGCCCGGAATCCCTTTAGTTGGTCTGCCGTTTATAAACAGGCCGTCATCTTTTTGAGCTTCTTTTAACCAATCATCAAGTGTGACCCACCTTTTCCAATCACCAAATGCAGAAGTATAGAGTGCTTTAAGATATTCTTCATGTTTTTTGGTCATCACAATTCTATCCATACACATCCTTTCCAGGTCTTCAGGATCCATTAACCATAGAAAGGAATTCCTGATCTTCTCCTTCTTCATAGAACTTGCAATTAGCCCCTCCTTTTCACATTCCCACTCCGCAACAGTATCCCTACAGGAAAATGCGCTTACATCACATTCCAGACCTTCAAAATCTCCCCTTCCAAACACTCCAAAACATAGTTCACCGTAATGAACCGGTTGAGGGGGAGTTTCCTACAAAATCGAGTCAGCTCCTTCCATTTCTTCTCAGCTGAAAACATCAAACTCTCACCATTCCCTATCTAAATGTATTCCATAAGCCTCATAATAATTTCTCAGTTACTTCACATACTCAATTATTATGATTTTCCAGAAAGGCGCCGCTATCTGCCTTCGGAACTGCCGTCTTCAGTAAAATTCATATCTTCTAAAGTAGACCTTTCATTTGGTAGATGAAATGAAAACTGAATCTGAAATTGAAAAACTTTCTCCAGAAACAAACGCTGTTGACGATAGGGAGAAGGAAGGGCGCCACACAATCATTTATGACGCCGTCCGGCGGCGCCATTACCCAAACCGGCGACACCTCTACTTCGAAAAGGCTCTCCCTTTCTATGATTTTCCGGTATGATCTTATCC
>QMLA01000238.1 GCA_003646585.1 Deltaproteobacteria bacterium
GGATAAGGTCGGTGTTGTGCTCACCAAGATAGAGGCCCTGGCCTTTATGACCGAATTTGTCCCGAAGGAACGCAGGGGTCTGATCCCGGTAAACCTTTCCATCGTTTCCCGGCAGGACCTCCCGGAGGCCCTTGAGGCGATGGCCCTGGCCTTCAGGGCGGGTATATGTGTGAGCAGAAAGATCAAGCTCATTGACAGCGGTGAGAGGATAGGCAATGTGGTCATACCCGATGGGAAGGTAGGGGTGGCCACGGTCTGTAGCATCGTCGTCAACGGGGTGCTGCTCAAGGCGGGGGTCCCGATGGATTCGAGGTTTGGGGGGATCCTTGAAATCCGCGGGGGCAAACCTCAGAGGTTTGTCGAGCTCATCCATTATGCGGGTTCGTCCCTGGACCCTTCTGAGGCCTTCATAAGGGCGGGGATGACCTCTGTGAGGGAGGTGGCCCAGAAGGGAAGCGGCAAGGTGCTGGCCAATTTCAGGGAGGTCCCTGCAGTTTGCAAGGGGGTGATGGAGGAGGTGCTTTCACAGCTCAAGCAGGCCGGAATAGACGGTGTGGTCTCCCTCGGGGGGATAGGGGAGGATGTGTGTGAGGTTCCCGTTGAGATCGGGAAGATGGGAATGGTTTTACTGGGGGGTCTCAACCCATTGGCATGTGCCCAGGAAATGGGGATAGACACCGAGAACGTGGCCATGAGTTCGGTGCTCCCCTATGAGGAAATGGAGCCCTTTGAGGAGGTTTACGGCAGAATCTGCGGGTGATCTTCCTTTCTTCCCCCATGTCTCCTCCTGAGAAGCTCCAATTCGATATGGTGGAGATCCTCAATAAGCTCTATCACCCCATTGCCTTTGCCCTCAGGAGACGGGGAGAGGAGCTTAATCGCATAAAGGGCTTAGAGAGGCTGGTCAGCAATTTTGCCAAGGGGATCCTTCAAAGGGAGGTTTCGCCCGAGGTCAGGGAGCTTTTGCAAGAGCTGATGGAGCGTTTCCAGGGATATGAGGGCCTCTCCCCCCATTACAAGAGGCAGGTGCTAGAGAGGGCCCATGAGATCCTCGTTGAGATTGATGGCATCATCCGCGGAGCCGATATAAAGATGTGGGAAGTCCCCCTGGGCCAGATAAGGGGGATAGGCCCCAAGACCTCCAGGATCCTTCAAAAACGCGGCTTTTCCACCCTGGGCGATCTGCTTTTCAACCTCCCCCTAAGGTATGAGGACAGGAGGGAATTGAAGAGGTTTTTCCGCATCTCCCCCGGAGAATGGGTTACGGCCCTGGGGCAGGTCCTTTCGGTGGAGGAGGTCCAGTATCCCAAAAGCGGCCGGAAGGTCCTTGAAGTGCTGCTGGGAGATGGGACCGGTTTCATTGTGGCCAAGTGGTTCCAGGGGTGGGAGTACTTGAAGAGGACCTTGAAGGTCGGAACAAAGGTGATCTTCTCGGGGGAAGTGAAAGGCTATTTTGAACAGAAGGAGGTTCATCACCCCGACATAGAGGTCCTGACAGATGAAACCGAAAGGAGCATCCATTTCGGCAGGATAGTTCCCGTTTACTCTCAAACGGAGGGCCTCAGACAGAGGCGCATCCGCTCGATAATGTACCGGGTGATCGCCGATTATGCACCGCGGATGAAGAGCCCCATTCCCTTTGAGGTGGAGGCCCGTTGTGGACTGGTCCCCTTTGAGGAGGCCATAAGGGAGGTGCACTTTCCCTCAAGTTCAAGGCACCTTCGGGAACTGCAGGCAGGAACCTCTCCCTATCACCGCAGGATGGCCTTCGAGGAGCTTTTCCTCCTCGAGGTGGCCCTGGCCTTAAAAAGGCAGGGTATAAAGAAGGCCCAGGGGATCCGTCTGGAAACCCAGGGGGTGGGGATACTGGAGGAGTTCCTCAAGCGGCTTCCCTTCCCGCTGACGCGGGCCCAGAGGAGGGCCCTGGGGGAGATAAAGTCCGATCTCTGCAGACCTCACCCGATGTACCGGCTCCTTCAGGGGGATGTGGGAAGCGGGAAGACGGTGGTGGCCCTCTGTGGGGCTCTCATCGCCATAGGCAATGGCTATCAGGCCGCGATGATGGCCCCCACCGAAATCCTGGCAGAGCAGCACTTCCAGACCATCTCGGAGCTTACCGGAGGCCTCGGGGTGAGATTCGCCCTTTTGACCTCGAAGATCAGGGGAAGGGAGAGGGAGAGGATCCTCAGGGAGGTGGCAGAGGGCGGAATCCAGCTCCTGGTGGGGACGCATGCCCTTATACAGGAGGGGATCGCCTTCCGCGACCTGGCCTTTGTGGTGGTCGATGAGCAGCACCGCTTTGGGGTCTTACAGAGGGCGAGGCTCTATCAGAAGGGGCGCGACCCCCACCTTCTGGTGATGACAGCCACCCCCATTCCCCGCACCCTGGCCATGACCCTTTATGGTGACATGGAGGTATCGGTCCTCGATGAGATGCCTCCGGGCCGCGGGACGGTGACAACGAAAATCTTTGAGGAGTCCGAAAGGGATGAGGCCTACCGGATCCTGGAGGAGGAGGTCAAAAAGGGCAGACAGGGCTATGTGGTCTATCCCCTGATCGAGGAATCCGAGCAGATGGACCTAAAGAACGCCAAAGAAGGCGCGAGATGGCTCCAGGACCGCTACCCCTTCTGGAAGGTGGGGCTCATCCACGGCAGGATGCCATCTGAGGAGAAGGAGAGGACGATGAGGGCCTTCAAGGCCGGCCAGATCCAGGTCCTTGTATCCACCACGGTTGTTGAGGTGGGAATCGACGTCCCCAATGCGACGGTGATGATCGTCGAGGAGGCCCAGAGATTTGGCCTTGCACAGCTGCACCAGCTGAGGGGAAGGGTGGGCC
>QMLA01000239.1 GCA_003646585.1 Deltaproteobacteria bacterium
CCCAAGAGGTATCCTTACATCGATCTCCTTCAGGTTGAACTTCCTCGCCCCGATGATCTCAAGCCAGTCCTTGGGCAGCCTGAGCTTTGAGGTGATCTTCCTCTCCCCCTCCCTGAGCCACCTTCCGGTAATGGAAAGGGGGGAACGTTTGAGGTCCTCGAGGGTCCCCTCGGCAACGACCTGCCCGCCTTTGGGACCTGCCCCCGGACCGAGATCGATGATGTGGTCGGCCCTTCTTATGGTCTCGGGATCGTGTTCGACCACAACGACCGTATTCCCCTTCTGCTTCAGACGCTCTAAGGCCTGAAGCAGCAGTTCGTTGTCCCTCGGGTGGAGGCCGATGGTGGGTTCGTCGAGAATGTAGCACACGCCGCTGAGGTTTGAACCGAGCTGGCACGAAAGCCTGACCCTCTGGGCTTCACCTCCCGAGAGGGTCTCTCCGCTTCTGTCAAGGGTTAGGTAACCGAGTCCCACCTCCTTCAAGAACTCAAGCCGCTGTTTGACCTCCTTCACTATCCCTTCGGCGATGGCCCATTCCCGGGGCGTGAACTCCCAGCAGGAGAGGACTTCAAGGGCCTCCTGAACGCTCAGAGAGGTGAAATCCCCTATGCTCCACCCCTTGACCCTAACGCAGAGGGCCTCCTCCCTGAGCCTTTTGCCTTTGCAGCGGGGACAGGGTTTTGAACCCATGAATTCCAAGAGCACATCCCCGACCTCTTCCTCCAGGTAGTCGTAAAGTTGTCGCAGGGTGGGGATCACCCCTCTGAAGCCCTTGCCTCCATAAAGGACCTGGGACTTTTCACGGTCGCTGAGGGAGGAAAAGGGCCTTTGGGGATCTAAGCCGAGTTTTGACTCCATCTCCCTTAACAGCCGCCTCCCCTCCCTCCTCAGACGAGGATGTTCAAAGGGGGCGAAGGCCTCCTTCAAGGGCAACCCTTCGTCTGGAACCACCAGTTCGACCGAAAAATCGGTAAAGCTCCCCAACCCCTGACACTGCGGACAAGCCCCTTTGGGGCTGTTGAAGGAAAAAAGGCGGGGATCAAGGGGTTCAAAACCCCTGTGACAGCGGGGGCAGTACAGTTTGGTGCTGAAGAGCTCGCTTTTCCCCGAAGGGTCCATTATCCTCACCCATCCCTTCCCCCATTTGAGGCCCCTCTGCAGCACTTCCATCATCCTCGAGGACACCTCCACCTCACCCACCACCGCCTCAATGGTGTGTTCCTTG
Source organism: Deltaproteobacteria bacterium (assembly GCA_003646585.1). Lineage (GTDB taxonomy): Bacteria > Desulfobacterota > B13-G15 > B13-G15 > B13-G15 > B73-G16. The sequence goes on from QMLA01000239.1 coordinate 1,226, forward strand.
AACCGCTCAAGGCGGGGGAGTGGATCAAGGGGTAAGAGTTGGCCGTCTATCAGGACCTCGCTGATGCCGCTCTTTTTGAGCCTTTGCAGCAATTCCCTGTGGAAGCCCTTCCTCCCCAAAACCAGAGGGGCGATCACCCTCACCTTCCTCCCCCTGAAACGCCCAAGGACTTCCCCGAGGATCCCTTCGGGGGTCTCGGACCTTATGGGTTGACCGCAACCCGGACAGTGCTGGACCCCGAGTTTGCTCCACAGGAGCCGGAGGTAATGGTAGATCTCGGTCAGGGTGGCAACGGTTGAACGCCTCCCTGTCTGGCTCATCCTCTGCTCTATGGCCACAGTAGGGGGGATGCCCTCTATCGAGTCCACATCTGGGCGATCCATGATCTTCAGATATTGGCGGATGTAGTTGGGGAGACATTCCAGATAACGCCTCTGTCCCTCGGAGAAGAGGATGTCAAAGGCTAGGGTCGACTTTCCGGACCCCGAAACCCCCGTTATGGCCACCATCTTTCCCCGGGGGATCTCCACGTTGAGGTCCTTCAGGTTATGCTCCCTTGCGCCCCTGATGCGTATGAACCCATCCGAAGAGACCTTCCCTTGAGGGGATTGCTCCCATGGGAAGGGCATCCTTCTGCCCTCAAGGTACTCCCTCAGGACCTTTCCCGTATGGGTGTTCGATCTCGCCACCTCTTCTGGCCGCCCTTGGGCCACAATCCATCCTCCCTGATCTCCTCCCTCAGGACCCAGATCGATGATCCAGTCCGAGACCTTCATGACCTCGGGATTATGCTCGACCACAAGGACCGTGTGCCCCTGCTGGACCAACTGATCAAAGGCCTCCAGCAGTTTCTTCACATCGGCGGGGTGAAGGCCGATGGTGGGCTCATCGAAGATGAAAAGGGTCTTCCCTCTCCTTTCCTTCAAGTGCATGGCGAGCTTCAACCTCTGGGCCTCACCTCCCGAGAGGGTGGAAAGGGGTTGACCCAGCTTGAGATACCCCAACCCCACCTGAAGGAGGGGCTCAAGGGCCTTCGCTATGTCGTTTCGGCCGAAGAATTCGATGGCCTCCGATGCCGTCATCTCGAGGACATCCGAGATGTTCTTCCCCCTGTAGGTGATCTCAAGCACTTCCTCCTTGAACCTTCTGCCGTCACATTCTGGACACCGCAGCAGCACATCGGACAGGAATTGCATCTCCACCCGCTGAAACCCTTCCCCCAAACAGGAGGGACACCTCCCCTCCGGGGAATTGTAGGAGAAGTGGGAGGGGGTAAAGCCCCTCTGCCTCGCCAAGGGCTGGGAGGCAAAGAGCCTCCTTATCGGATCATAGGCCTTGAGATAGGTGACCGGAGTGGCCCTCGGGGTCCGCGAAGGGGGTCTCTGGTCCACCAGGACCACATCCTCTATCTGCTCCGCACCTTCAATGGCATCAAAGGCCCCGGGGCGCTCCTCGGGCTCCCCCTTGAGCCTCTTCAGCCCCCGGTAGAGCACATCGATAACCAGCGTCGACTTCCCCGAACCCGACACCCCCGTAACCGTCACCATGACCCCGAGGGGGATCCTCACATCTATCCCCTTCAGGTTGTGCTCCCTGGCCCCCCGAAC
>QMLA01000240.1 GCA_003646585.1 Deltaproteobacteria bacterium
AAATACCCCACCACTGGACCGAGGAGATCGCCTCTGCGATAAAACCACATGGTCGGAAAACCGAAGACGCGAAAATGAAGGGTCAGCTCCGGGTTCCTCTCCGCCTCGATCCTGACGGGGAGGAACTCCTCGTTCAGCAGACGCGTTATCTCGGGATCCTTTAAGGTCTCCTCCAGCTGCTCGCAACTCGGACACCCCCTGCTCACAAAGAGGATGAGGACGGGTTTGCCCGTCTCCTTCCCCTCCGCAATGGCCTCCTCATAAGGCTTCCACCTGATCCCCTCCGCCGTGAAGGTGTCCCTTTGGCACCCAGCAACGAAGGCCCACAGCCAGAGGAGGATCACAAACCCCTTACGCCTCCGTAAATCAACCATAGGCCAACCCCTCCGAGCAACAGCGAGGTTCCAAGCGTCGCATACCTGGTGACCTTCCTGATCCGCATCAGCACCTCCAGAATCCTGCCCCAGAAAAGGGCCACACCCAGAAAGGGCAGGGACATCCCCAGGGAATAAGCTCCAAGAAGGAGGCCTCCCCCGCGGGGGTCCTGGGTGGTGGCCGTATAGGTCAGTATCGCTCCCAGAATGGGCCCCACACAGGGGGACCAACCAAAGGCATAGGCAGCCCCCGTGAGGAAGGGACCGATAAAGGGCGTGGAGATCACCAGGTCTGCCCTGCGCTCCTTATAAAGGAAGGGCAAAAGGGGAATCCCCAGCAGCTGAAGGGCAAAGAGCAAGATCACCCCGCCTCCAATCACCTGAAAGAGCGGCCTCCTCAAGAGCAACACCTGACCAAACCCCGACAGGGAAACACCGAGGAGCACAAAGACGGCAGAGAATCCCCCTACAAAGAACAACGCCGACATAAAAACCTTTCCCCCTCCCCCTCCGGGCCTCATGCCCGTTATGGCAGACAGATAAACCGGCAAAAGGGGAAGGACACAAGGGGAAAAGAAACTGCCAATCCCCGCCAGAAAGGCCAGAAGAAGCGGTACTTTCACCTCAAAGGGCCTTCTTGATCAAATTCTCTATGACGTCCTTTGAAACCGCCCCCACGATCTTATCAACCACTTGTCCATCCTTGAAAAGGATGAGAGTGGGAATACTCCTTATACCAAAACGCATCGTAATGTTAGGGTTATCATCGACATTCAGCTTGGCAACTTTGCATTTTCCCTTGTATTCTTCTGCTATTTTCTCGATGACCGGAGCCAATATCTGGCAGGGACCACACCAGGATGCCCAAAAATCCACCAATACAGGGACATCAGACTGTCCCACTTCCTTGTCAAAATTTTCATCGGTGAGAATCACTATGTGCTCGCTCATCCTTTCCCTCCAACGGTTTTTGCAGCCAACGGCCGCAGGAATTATGCTCAGGTAAACCCCTTTTTCTCACAACGTCCTATCGCAGTAAATCCAGAGATTAATTTTTGAGTATCTTTGCTTTTACATCTTGGACATTCAACCTCTCTTTCATCTTCCTTCTTCAATTGCAAAACTTCGAATGTATATCCGCAGGTCTTGCAGAGATATTCATACAGAGGCATCCTTCTCCTCCTTCAACATTATTATGATTTCCCGAACCTTGGGGTCCCTTACATAATACCTCACGGTGTTGCCCTCTCTCTGACATTTGACGATGCCCTTGTTCCTCAGGATCGCCAAATGCTGCGACACCACGGCTTGGGGCAGATCCAGACAGCCCCACAGATCCTTCACACAGGCATCGTCCTCCAGCAACCGCTCGAGGATCTTCAAGCGTATGGGATGAGCCATCGCCTTCAAAAGATCCGCCCAGTAATCCCAGTGCATCGGTGTATTAGAATATATTTATTCTCTGCTTTCTGTCAAGGTTTCCGTTATCGCTGCCACGAGCAGTGGGAAGAGGATTTCGTGGTGTCCCCGGAGGAAGAAGGATTTTTTTCCTCCTGTGGCGATGGGTCTTTGGAGCACGTTCTGTAAGGGGCGGTATTGGGGGATGAAATCCATGTTTACGGTTATGAAGTCCTTGACTTCCCGTCCCAGGTTTCGGGCGAGGCTTAAGGCCTTGAGGAAGACCTCGGGCATGATCACGGCGGAACCCAGGTTTATGTAAATCCCTCCACTCAGGTTCGTCACGTGGAGGCAGAAGGTCTTGAAGTCCCTGTGGCTCGATTCGCCCAGGATTGCGCCGTCTGTTGAGGGGTGCATGTGGATGACGTCGGTCCCGATGGCGATGTGCACGGTCATGGGGATTCCAAGGTGGTATGCCATGCCGAAGAGGCTCGTTTCCCTGTAGGGGAGGTTTTCCTCCCAGATGGCCTCCCCCAGGGCCTCTCCTGCTCCCTTGCCCTTCTGCAATCCCCTCCTGAGGGCGGTGTTGATGAAGGTGGCCGTCTCCTCGCAGAAGCCAAAGGATCCGTCTTGCAGGCCCTTCCCGACGTCCTCTGAGGTCTTGCCCGCCATGGCGATCTCCACATCGTGGATCATCGATGCTCCGTTGGTACCGATGAGGGAGATCATCCTCCGTCGCATCAGTTCTATGAGATATGGGCTGAGTCCCACCTTTATGGGATGAGCCCCCATGCCCAGCAGTATCTCCCTGCCCTCCCTCTGGGCCCTCACCATGGCCCGCGCCACCTCCAGGAGGTCCTTGGCGCCGAGGATCCGGGGAAGGGAATGGAGGAAGTCCCTGAGGGACATCCCCTCCCGCGGGGGTTTGCCGAAGAGGTCAACGGAGACCTTCCTCGGCGAATCCTCGATCCTGAAGGTTTTCACCCCAGAAAGGTCAATTTCCTTCACGGAGACGGGCCTCCACCACCTCGCAGATCACGTGTCCCAGGATGAGGT
>QMLA01000241.1 GCA_003646585.1 Deltaproteobacteria bacterium
AAATACCACGAGGAAGGCCTTCCGTTGGTGACCCTCAAGTGGGCCCAGAGCCTCGACGGCAGGATCGCCACCTTAGGGGGTGATTCATGGTGGATAAGTTCGGATCGAGCCTTAAGGTTTGCCCATAGGCTCAGGGCCATCCACGATGCCGTGCTCGTCGGGATAGGCACGGTGCTCAGGGACGATCCCCAATTGACCGTGAGGTTGGTTAAGGGAAGGGATCCCCTTAAGGTGGTCCTGGATTCGGAGCTCCGCATCCCCCCTTCGGCGAAATTGCTCCGGGATCCGACAAGGGTGATCCTTGCCTCAACCAAAAGGGCTGACCCGGAGAGGGTGGAGGAGATGAAGAGGAGGGGAGTGGAGGTACTGCTGCTCGGCCAGGAGAAGGTGGATCTCAAGGGGTTGCTGAAGGAGCTCCATAAAAAGGGGGTCCAGTCGGTACTGGTGGAAGGGGGAGGTGGGATCCTGACCTCTTTCCTTAAGGAGGGACTTGCCGACAGGGTCATGGCCATCCTTTCCCCCAAGATCATCGGCAAGGGGATAGAGGCCGTAGGGGACCTCGGGATAAGGACGGTGGGGGAAGCCCTGAGGTTCCAGAGGGTCTCCTTCAGGAAGGTCGGTCAGGACCTTGTCTTTGAAGGCTGGCTGAGAGGATGAAGATCAGGATCGAGAGCCCGGGGAACCAATCCCCCAGCCTCACATAAAGGGTCCTCTCGGCGGATAGGCCGAAGGGGGCTGTGAAGGCCAGACGTCGGAAAATGGGGGTTTCGGCCAGTATCCTTCCCCTGGGATCTACCACTGCGCTCACTCCGGTGTTTGCCGACCGCAGGACCCAGCGCCTCACCTCCACCGCCCTGAATACCGCTTGGGCCAGATGCTGGTAAGGGGCCGAAGTTCTCCCGAACCACGCATCGTTGGTGATGGTCACAAGGAAATCGGCTCCGCCCCTCACTGCGGCTCTGGAGAGATCGGGAAAGATGATCTCGAAGCAGATGAGCACCGAGAAACGCCCCAAGGGGGTCTCAAAGACCTCGACGGTCCTGCCCGGGGATATGTCCCCAGGGACGGTCTCCTCGAAGGGGCCAAAGAGGCCCTCCAGGAGGTCCCTCAGGGGGAGGTATTCCCCAAAGGGGACCAGGTGGACCTTATCGTAATGTCCCATGATCTTCCCCCGGGAGATCAGGAAGGCGCTGTTGTAGACCCTGCCGGATTCCCTCCTGAGGCTTCCGAAGAGTATCGGGACTTTCCCCTTTTGTGAGAGCTCGAGCATTTTGTCCGAAAGCCGGTCTTGCGGGAAATATCCGGGGAAGGCCGTTTCCGGCCAGAGGATGAGATGGGGGTTTTCTTGGAGGATCTCCACGGTCAGGGTTTCGTGAACTTTGAGGATCCTTTCCTTAAGGCTCCTGTCCCACTTTTCGCTCTGGTTCACATTCCCCTGGATTATGCCGACCTTGAAGGAGGTCCTCGGAGGAGGTCCTTTGAGCTTGAGGAACCCGTATCCCAGGACGAGGCCGAAGAGGACCATCGTTATCGGAAGGACCTTCCATATCCCCTTTGGGTTTGTAAACCCTAGATGAAGGGAGAGGTTTACCGCGCAGAGGAGGAAGGAGAGGCCATAGGCCCCGGTCAGATCGAGGATTTGGAGCAAGGGCAGGATCCTCCACTGGCTATGCGAAAGCATGGCCCAGGGGAAGCCGGACAGCAGATGCCCCCTCAGGTACTCGAGGACCACCCACAGGGCGGATCCTCCCAGAACGAGACGTATCCTGTGAAAGTAAAGGAGGCCGATGCAGAAGACCCCCCAATAGGTCCCCAGGTACAGGCACAGGAGCAAGAGCACGGCAAAGGCCCCGGGGAGGGCTATCCCTCCGTAGCGGTTCACTGCCACAACGATCCAGTAACATGTGGTCAGGAAGGCCACCGTGCCCCCAAGGAGCCCCATTAGGAAGGCCTCCCTTGGGCCCTTTCCCCTTACCGAAAGGGTCAAGGGCAGAAGGCAAAACCAGCCCAGGGGCCAGAGGTTGAAACCGGGCTGGCACAAGCCGTAGAGGAGCCCGCTAAGGGCTGAAAGCAGGACGTCTCTGTTGGAGAAAGCCGATGATCTGTTCAACGACGTACTCTTGGGCCTGAGCGGAGATTTCCGGATAAATGGGCAGGGCCAGGACCTCCTGGGATGCTCGTTCTGCCTCGGGAAGGTCCCCTTCCCTATAACCGAGGAACCTGAGGCAGGGTTGGAGGTGGAGGGGGAGGGGGTAATAAACCTCGGTGCCCACTCCCCTTTGGGCCAAGTAAGATCTGAGTTCATCCCTCAGGGGGGTTCGTATGACGTATTGGTGGAAGATGTGGCCCTCGGAGACCTTTGGGTAGCGGATCCCCAGTTCTTCGGCCTCCGATTCCCTGAAGAGCCTTTCATAATAGGCGGCCCTCTTCCTCCTCTCCTCATTCCATTGGTCCAGGTAAGGGAGCTTGACCAGGAGGACGGCCGCCTGAATCTCGTCCAGGCGGCTGTTTATGCCGATGGATTGGTGCACATACTTATCCCTCGCCCCATGGACCCTGAGGAGCCTCAACTCCTCAGCGATTTCGTCATCGTCGGTGGCTATGAGCCCCCCATCCCCGGCTGCCCCCAGGTTTTTGGTGGGATAGAAGGAGAAGCAACCGAGGTCTCCCACCGTGCCAGCCTTCCTGCGGCAGCCATCGGCGATGACATCCGCCCCCAGGGCCTGGGCCGCGTCCTCCACCACCTTTATGTTGTTGCCCCTTGCCTCCCGCACAATTCCCATCATGTCGGCACAGAGGCCGAAGAGGTGAACGGGGATGATC
>QMLA01000242.1 GCA_003646585.1 Deltaproteobacteria bacterium
ATGCTATAGAGGTTGCAGAAAAAGAGGGAGCGGAAGCGTTTGAACTAAATCTATCGTTTTTACTTGGACGGGTTCGCCAACTTCCCAAAAGCGAGTTAAAAAACATATTTTCTGCAACCGATCGACCAATATTCACTACCAACAGGAGAGTTGATGTAAGGGGGAATGTATTTCAAGGGTCTGAGGAAGAAAGGATGCAAATTCAGCTTGAGTGTTTCGAAGCAGGGTCAGTAGGCTTCGACATGGAGCTAGATACATTTGCTTATCCGGGAACTCCGTTAGATTCGCTCGATAGCTCAGTAATCGAGAAGCAGAGAAAGATTATAGAGAGAGTTCATGAATCAGGTGGCGAAGTTATGGTTTCTCATCATGAGCCCGAAAGAATATTCCAACCAGAAGAGGCTGTCAGGATAGCCACGCATATAGAAAAAGTCCTAGGAGCTGACATCGCTAAGCTTATATCCTTTGCAAGAAGCTATGATGATTTTGTAACTTGTCTTAAAACAACACTCTCGTTAAAGAAATATACGAGCATTCCATTCGTACATCAAGCTCATGGACAGTATGCAAAGTTGTCGCGAATAATATGTCCGATATTAGGATCAATCTTGTTTTATTGTCCTCCGGAAGTTGGAAAGGGAACAGTAATCGATCAGCCGTCAATAAAGAGTGTCAAAGTATTCTTGAAGGAGCTTGATCATCTAATTAGAATATATCCTGTAGAGGGAGAGGAAAGCTTCTTTATGACTTGGAAGAAGGGGAAAGAGGGAAAGGTTCTCGTTCCATTAAAACTCCCAGGCCCTGGGAGGATCTAAGTGTTCCCCATAATCATTTATTTTGTTTATCTTGTTTCTTGTGCTATAAGGTATAAGGTATAAATATAACTATCAAAATATTGACCCAAGGTCCTGTTAGCATAAGTTTGTAATAGGGGGAACAAAAGTATGTCTGTAATGATAACCGGCGGTACAGGTTTTATTGGTTCATATCTTGCTAGAAGGCTTGTGGAAGAGGGGTGTGATGTCATTTTGTTCGACTTTTTACCGAGATTTGATTTAATTGAGGATATAAAAAATAAAGTAAAAATCGTAAGAGGTGACATCGCAGATATAACAGATCTATTGATTAGTATTCGGAAACATAGTGTAGAATATATCGTTCACTTAGCTTATATGCATTTAGTCGAGTCGGAAGAGAAGCCTTGGAAAGCTCTTAGGGTTAACTGTGGCGGCCATCTTAACGTTTTCGAGGCTATGAGAATCACTAATGTAAAGAGAGTTGTGTACGTTAATTCTGTTGCAGCATACGGCCCCGCAAAATACTATGAGGAAAAACCGATAAGTGAAGATACCCCACCAAGACCTACGACGGTATATGGCATGTGTAGGGCGTTTGACGCATTTATGGCACATTATTATCACGAAAAGTATGGATTGGACATTATTGGGATAAGGCCGGGGGGTATAGTTTACGGTCCTGGCATGACTGTCCATACATGGTTCCGGGACATGATTGAAAAATCGCTCTTAGGTGAACCAGTCAAAGTTCCATATGGTAACCAGAAGGTTGATTGGCAGTATGTTAAGGATACTGTTAATGCGTTTGTTCTCGCTTTGAAAGCTAAGAATCTAAAACATAGAATTTTCAATACTTGTGGCGAAGTTCGTACAGTTCGTGAAGCAGCTGAGATTGTAAAACGTCTTCTACCAAACGCGAAGATTGAAGTCGAGGACAAAGGAGAATTGCCATTCCCATACCTGTTCGATATTAAAAGAGCGCGTGAAGAATTAGGCTATAGGCCACAATACACTCTTGAAAGAGGAATCAAGGAATATATAGACATAATAAAATGTAAAGCCAAAAATCGCGGCAATAAGGTCTGACTGCATTGACATGTTTTCTAGGAGACGCTCTTTACACATTGCGGCCAACGGGAGAATAAGGGGGTTCTCCAGCAACGTACCCTAATCTCCTCGCTAAAATAAGCCGTTCTTTTTAACTAGGGTGATATTCATTACTAATTCAATTCAAGAGTTTTAATTAAACTTTATATTGTGCGCGTTATTCATAACAAAATGAAAAGGGGGGTGAAAATATTGACAAACCAAAAAGTAACTAGAAGGGAGTGGCTTAAATATGCTGGATTTACGATTGTTGGCCTAGCTGTAGGAGGAGTTGCAGGATACTTTACAGGAATGACCAGAACACCTGAAAAAGTAACTGAGACCCAGACAGTGACCAAGACTCTAACCCAGACGGTAACTGAAACTCCTACTACGGTGACAGTAACTGAAACCCCTACGGTTACTACTAGCGAGAAACCATACAAGGGAATGACGCTTAGAGTAATAACGATGGACGGCTTGCCCTACGAGCTAATAAAAAGCGTCCTACCAGAATTCGAGGAAAAGACTGGCGCAAAGGTAAATATCGAGAAAATGTACATGGACGATGCTCATGCGAAGTTTTTAGTTGATCTAACGACAAAAGCCGGTCGATATCACGTAGGAGTTATAGCATCGGGTAAAATGAGACAACTTAAGTTTGGTCTTGAACCTCTAAATGAGTATATAGAGAAAAAGGACCCCGGTCTGAAATACTTCCCTGAATGCGTAGTAATTAATTGTTCCGAGGATGGAGTTTGGTATGCGCTTCCGTATAGGGGATATGTAAGCGGATTCGTTTTGAGAGATGATGCATTTAAAGAAAAGGGTCTCGACTATCCAACGACTTGGGACGAAGTGCTAGAAGATGCAAAGGCATTGAATGCTCCAGAAAAGAATTTTTA
>QMLA01000243.1 GCA_003646585.1 Deltaproteobacteria bacterium
GAGCTAATCCTGGAGGTAGCTACCTGAGGAGTTCCAGCATCTCCCTTACCGCCTGCTGCATCCCCACCAAGACCGCCCTGGCGATGATGGCATGGCCGATGCTCAGCTCCTCTATCTCCGGGATCAGGGCCACCGGGCGCACATTCCAGTAATTCAAGCCATGGCCGGCCCTCACGCTCAACCCAAGGGCCTTCCCTTGTCTTGCCGCTTCCATGACCTTCTGCAGCTCCTGCTGCTGCCGCTCATGGGTCCTGGCCTCGCTGTAGAGCCCCGTGTGGATCTCCACGGCATCCGCCCCCATGGCCTTTGCGGCCTCGATCTGTTTCGGATTGGGATCCACAAATATGCTCACCGTGATCCCCGCTTCCTTGAGCCCTGAGATGATCCCCTTAAGCCCCTCGCCATACCCGATGACATCCAGACCCCCTTCTGTGGTTATCTCCTGCCGCCTCTCGGGCACCAGGGTGGCCATATCGGGCCTTACCTCCCGGGCTATGCGGACCATCTCCTCCACCGGGGCCATCTCGAGGTTCAAGCACGTCTTCACCACCTCCCTCAGGACCTTAAGGTCCCTCTCCTTTATGTGCCTTCTGTCCTCCCGCAGGTGGACCACGATCCCCTCGGCCCCGGCAAGCTCGGCAAGCACCGCCGCCTCGACCGGATCGGGGTAAAAGGTCCGCCTTGCCTCCCTAAGGGTGGCCACATGATCCACGTTTACCGCCAACTTCTTCATCTCCAACCTCCTTCCCCAATATGTCCTTTGGCGATCTGATAAAGGCGATCGGCCATCTCCTCTATCTGCCCCCTGTCCTCCCCCTCCACCATTATCCTCAAGACCGGCTCGGTACCCGAATAGCGGACCAGGACCCGGCCCCTGCCATCAAGGGCCTCCTCGGCCTCCCTAAAGGCCTCAAGGAAACCGGGGATGTCCTCAAGGGGCGGTTTTCTGCTGACCCTCAGATCCCTCCTCACCTGGGGTAAGGGGGTCATCACTTCGGCAAGCTCCGACAGATCCCTGCCCGTCTCCCTCATTATCCCGATGACCTGAAGGGCCGTAAGGAGCCCATCACCGGTGGTGGTGTGATCGAGAAACACGATGTGCCCCGCCTGCTCCCCTCCGAGGTTATACCCTCCCCTTTTCATCTCCTCCACCACATACCTGTCCCCGACCTTCGTCCTCAGGACCCTTATGCCGCGCCTGGAGAGGGCGATGTCAAGGCCCATGTTGCTCATCACCGTGGCAACCACCGCGTTCCCCTTCAGAATGCCCCTGTCTGCCATCTGAAGGGCGCATATAGCAAGGATCCTGTCCCCATCGAGGATCTGTCCCCTCCTATCCGAAAGCACCACCCTGTCGCCATCCCCATCGAGGGCAAGGCCCATATCGGCCCCGTAAGCCACAACGGCCCTGGCCATCTTCTCGGGATAAAGGGCTCCACAGCCATCGTTGATGTTTGTGCCATTGGGGGCGGTCCCCAGCGTTATCACCTCTGCCCCGAGCTCCCAGAACAGCATGGGGGCTATCCTGTATGCCGCCCCGTTGGCGCAATCGAGCACGATCCTCAAACCCTTCAGGTCCAGATCCTGGGGGAGGGTCTTCTTGAGGAACACCAGATAGCGGCCCAGGGCATCCACCATCCTCATGGCCCGCCCGATGCGGTCCCCTGTGGGGCCGAGATCTTCGAAGCCCTCCTCAAGGACCATCCGCTCAAGCTCTCCCTCAAGTTCATCGGGGAGCTTGTAGCCATCGGGGCCGAAGATCTTAATACCGTTGTCGTAGAAGGGATTGTGGGAGGCCGATATCACTATCCCCGCATCGGCCTTCATATCCCTCACAAGGAAGGCTATCCCGGGGGTGGGAAGGGGGCCTATGAGGATCGCCTCACCCCCCATGGAACAGATCCCGGCCACAAGGGCCGTCTCAAACATATATCCCGAGAGCCTCGTGTCCTTCCCCACCAGGATCCTCGGATGGTCCCTCTGCTGGGACAACAGATGCGTCAGGGCCTTTCCGACCTTCAGGGCCACATCCACCGACATGGGAAAGCGATTGGCTATACCCCTTATGCCATCAGTCCCGAAGAGCTTCACGGGGCCTCACCTCCACCCTCACCTTCACCCTTTTCGGTTCAAGGGAATGAAGGGGCAGGATCCCCACCGAAAGGGGGACCTCAAGCTCAAGGGTCTCCTTTGCATCCCCCAAATTGACGGGCTCGGTCCTTACGGCCTCAAGATCCCTCACCACCTCCTTGGCCCCCGAAACGGTGACAAAAGGGGGATCGACCCTGATGGAGCCGATTTCATAACCCTCGGCCGGTCTCCCCCTGAGTTCCACCTTTACGGGCACGCGCTTCCTTTTAAGCTCCGAGATCCGCATCCTGACCTCGGAGGGGCTCAAGGCCACGACCTCTATCCCCGGTGGGATCCTCACATCCTCGGGCCTGAGCAGGAAGGTGTTGAGTCCCGATCGCGCATCCTTCAGCTCTATGGGTATCCTCACTTCCTCGGGCTTCAAGCGATTGAGCCTGTGCATCAATCCCCTCAACCTAACCGCAACATCGGAGGGATCGACCTTGCCCACGATCAGGTGATCGGGTACCCCCTCCACCTCCACGGGCACTCTTATGGTCATTTCCCCCTTGCTCGTCCCCTTGACGAAGGCCCAGAGCAGAAAGGCCAGTATCAAACTCACGGCCTTAAGGCCCACGTTTTCAGTGAGAAGCCCTCTTAACCTTTCTCTCACCGTCACCTCTTTCCTATTTTAGCTTCCTTATATCTGTTCA
>QMLA01000244.1 GCA_003646585.1 Deltaproteobacteria bacterium
CATCACCATGAGGGAGGCCGAAGCCGGAACCAGCAGACAGGCCACCACCGTCACCACGATAGGAAAAAGGATCCTCTCGGTCTTGGACACGGGCCTCAGCTGGCGCATGACGATCTTGCGCTCTTCCCTCTTGGTTAAGGCCTTTATTACCGGAGGCTGAATGATCGGCACAAGGGACATATAGGAATAGGCGGAGATGGCCGTCGCCCCCAAAAGATGGGGGGCCAAATGGACGGTGGTGTAAATGGTGGTGGGCCCATCCGCTCCCCCGATAATCCCTATGGAACAGGCCTCGGGGATGGAAAACCCCAAAAAGAGAGCGATGAAGAAGGCGACATATACCCCGAATTGAGCAGCAGCTCCAAGCAGCAGGGTCTTGGGATTCGCGATAAGCGGGCCAAAATCGGTCATCGCCCCAAGCCCGAGGAAGATCAGGGGCGGAATTACCTCCCACTCGAGCCCGTAGTGGTAAAAGATGTAGAGGAGTCCCTTGGGATCCTTTGACATCAAATCCGTAAGGGGGAGATTCACCGCCAGGATGGCAAAGCCTATAGGGAGTAAAAGCAGAGGTTCATATTCCTTCTTTATGGCCAGATAGATGTAGGCAAAAGCTATCAACCACATAATCAGGTGCTTTACCTGAAGGTTCCATATCCCGGTTTGAAAGAGGGCCTTGCTGAGGAAATCACCCATCTTCCCCTCCTGCTGGGGTTATTTGTTCCTGGAGACCAACCTGGATACAAGACCGAAGACATACACCACAATTGCCAGCAATGCCAAGGTCGAAAATACCCCTGAAAACCCCACAACAAAGATCCTAAGGGCCTCCTTTCCAACCATTCCTCCCTCCCGGCAAGTGAAGGCATAATACAATCACAACCGAAGACTTTTTGCAAGGTGTCCAAAAAGTAAAGGGAGGGGAAGCCCCCTCCCTGTTTCCATGCCTTAAAGGGTTATATTGGAATACTTACGCCATGGACGGGACACCTGCTTGTTCTGCAACACCTCGAGGGCCATGCAGATATAGCGCCTCGTATCCCGCGGCATTATCACATCGTCCACATAGCCTCTTTCGGCAGCCTGATAGGGATGTTCGAACTTCACGCGATATTCCTCTATCAGCTGCCTCGCCTTTTCCTTGGGGTCCGGAGCCGCCTTTATCTCCTTGGCGAAGATCACGCTTGCAGCGGTTTCAGCCCCGACGATGTTGATCTTTGCCGTGGGCCAGGCAAAGACCAGATCCGCTCCTATGGATTTATCAAGCATCGCATAATGGGCCCCGGCATAGGATTTCCCTATTATTATGGATATAAGGGGTACGGTGGCATCGGCCCAGGCAAAGAGACACTTGGCACCGTGCCTGAGGATCCCCTTCCACTCCTGCTCCGACCCGATCCAGAATCCCGGACAGTCCTGGAAGGTCACCACCGGGATGTTGAATAGATCGCAGAAGCGGACGAACCTGGCAAGCTTATCGGAGGCATCCACATCCAGTCCCCCGGCCTTCCACATGGGGTTATTGGCCACAATCCCCACCGCGTAACCGTTGAACCTGGCAAAGCCCACGATCAGGTTGCGGGCAAAATAGGGCAGTATCTCCAGGAAACTCCCCTTATCCACGACCTTCTCGATTATCTGGTGCATGTCATAGGGGACCCTCAACATCGGGTCGGGCAGGAAGTCATCGAGCTCGGGTATCTGACGGTTGGGATCGTCATCGGTCTCGACCCGAGGGGGCTTCTCGCGATTGTTCGAGGGGAGGTAGCTGAGGAGCCTCCTGCAGAGCTCAATGCAGTCTCTATCATCCTCGCCGACAAGATGGGTCTGCCCGGCCTTCACGGCATGGGCTTCCCATCCGGCGAGCTTCTCCAAGGTGATGTCCTCTCCCGTCTGGGTCTTGACAAAGGCCGGTCCTGCTATCCCCATGAAGCCCGTCTTCTTGCTCTGGATGAGGAAGTCGGTCATGATGGGATGATAGGCCTGACCCCCGAGGCAAGGACCGAGCAGAAGCGAAATCTGCGGCACAATGCCCGAGGCCAAGATCTGGGCCCGGAAACACCATCCGTAAGCCTCCAGGGTGTCAATACCTTCCTGAAGCCGGGCCCCCCCCGAGTCATTTATCCCCACAAAGGGCCACCCCTTCTCCTTGGCAAATTCCAAGGCCCAAACGAACTTCTTACCGTGATACTCGCCGAAGGTCCCGGCCATGGCAGTGTAATCCTCGGAGGCGACCACCACCCACCTGCCGTTGACCTTACCATAACCGGTCACCACGCCCTCGGCAGGGACGAAACGCTTGTCCATCCCGAACTCCGTGCTGCGATGCCTCACAAACATCCCCACTTCCACAAAGGTACCGGGATCCAAAAGCAACTCTATCCTCTCGCGGGCGGTGAGCTTGCCCCTCTTCCTCTGCTTCTCCACCTCCTCGGGACCGCCCATCTCCAGGATCCTCTGGCGCCTCTGTTGGTAATCTTCATAAACCTTGTCCCACTTTCCCATGTCATCCCCCTCCTTCAAGGCTTTATTTGTTAAAGTTCTCACAAAGATCCCCGAGTGTCAAGCATACAAGCGGGACTTGGGGTGCATGGGTATGGACATAGGTACCACCCTGGGGAAGGAGGGTTAGGGAGGGTAGAGGCTGCCCACCTCATCCTTGAGGTGTTCCGCAGGGTTGGGATACCCTGGGATCGACAAATCAAACCCCTCAGGGGATGGGAGGGCAGCCGTGGGTAAAGTATATCACGATTTAAGGAGGACGTCTCCGGAGGCAGCAAGGC
>QMLA01000245.1 GCA_003646585.1 Deltaproteobacteria bacterium
ACTGGCAGGAGGTGCTGAGAGGGGATCCGCATTTCCCCGTCCTTTCGGCCAGGGCCTTACAGCTGGGGAAGGCGGTGGAGGGACATGCCGCAGGCTGCCGGGGCAATAAATTGGCGGCCTATCTGGCCTTTGGGGTTTCTTCATGCCATGAGGCGGTGAATGCGAAGGAGGCCCTGGAGAGGCTCAGGATGGGCCTCTGGGTGATGATCCGCGAGGGCAGCATACGCAGGGAATTGGAAGCGGTTGCACCGATAAAGGACATGTCCGTCGATCTCAGACGCATGATACTGGTGAGCGACGGTTTGGACCCGCGGGATGTGATCGAGAGGGGTTACATGGACTTCATCCTGCAGAAGGCCATCGATCTCGGTTTCGACCCCCTTTCGGCAATCCAGATGGTCACCCTGAATCCCGCAGAACATTTCCGTCTGGACGGCATAACCGGCGGGATTGCCCCCGGCAAGTGCGCCGACATTGTGATAATCAGCGGACTTCATACCATTGAAATTGAATACGTGATAAGTGGCGGGCGCCTGATAGTGAGGGATGGCAAACTGATGGTCAGCCCCCGCAGGGTCGAGCTGCCCCATAAGGGACTTGAGGGCATCACGGTCGATCCCGTCGATTTCACCATCGAGGCAAAGGGGAAAGGAGCCCAGAGGGTCAGGGTGATCGACCAGGTCACGGGGCTTGTGACCAGAGAGGCCATCCTTGATCTCTTCCCCCAAAACGGGCAGATAAAGGCGGACCCCGAAAGGGATCTCCTCAAGGTGTCGCTGGTGAACTGGAAGGGGAGGATATTCACCGGCCTCATCCGGGGACTCGGGATGAGAGAAGGGGCCCTGGCAACAAGCGCGGCATGGGAGAACGCAGGGGTGGTGGTGGTCGGGGTCAACGAGGAGGATATGGCACGGGCGGTAAACCGGGTGTTCGAGCTCGGGGGAGGGATCGTCCTGGTGGCCAGAGGGCAACCGCTGGCAGAATTGCCCCTCCCCATAGGCGGGATGATCGCAGACCTCCCCATCGAAGAGGTGGCCCGGAGATTGAGGGAAATCCAGGAAAAGGCCAGGGAGTTGGGATTCCGATTCCCCGACGCCCCCCTCACCCTGGCCACCCTCCCTTCACCCGCCATCCCCTTCCTGCGAATATCAGAGGAGGGACTCGTGGATTTGAAGAAAGGAGAAATTGTGGGTATCATGGTTCCATGATTGTATACAGAACACAGTATTCCATTTAAGGGAGGTTGTGTCATGGCTCAGAAGGGTGCTCAAATTTTGGAGATGGCACGGAAGCAGGTGGATCTTGTGGCCCGGTATCTTGATGTGGATCAGGGGATCCTGGAGCGCATAAAGAGCACCAAGAGGGAGCTGACGGTGCACTTTCCCGTGAAGATGGATGATGGTTCGGTGAGGGTCTTTACGGGTTACAGGATTCAACACGATGATTCCCGGGGTCCTTTCAAAGGTGGGATCCGGTATCATCCGGATGTGGATCTGGATGAGATGAGGGCTTTGGCCATGTGGATGACGTGGAAGTCGGCCGTGGTGAACATACCCTTTGGGGGTGCCAAGGGAGGGGTTAAGTGCAATCCCAAGGAAATGAGCCTTGGGGAACTTGAGAGGCTGACGCGCCGTTTCACCTGGGAGATATCGATAGTGATCGGGCCCGATGTCGATATTCCCGCCCCCGATGTTTACACCAATCCCCAGGTGATGGCCTGGATTATGGACACCTATTCCGTCTTTCAGGGCCACACCGTGCCCGGGGTTGTCACAGGCAAGCCCCTGGAGTTGGGGGGATCGGTGGGCAGGCATGAGGCCACGGGGAAGGGAGTGGTGATAACCACCCTTAAGGCCTGCGAATACCTGAACCTCCCCATTGAGGGGGCCCGGGTTGCGATACAGGGATGCGGGAATGTGGGAAGCATTGCAGCCCAGTATTTTGAGAGGGTTGGGGCCCGGGTTATAGCCATAAGCGATTCCAAAGGCGGCCTTTACAACCCCAACGGCTTGGATCTCAGGGCCGTCATGAACTGCAAGAGGCGGTATGATCGCCTCTTGGAAGATGAGGTTCCGGGAGCTGAGCCCGTCACCAACGAGGAGCTGCTCGAACTGGAATGCGACATACTGGTGCCTGCGGCCATCGAGGGGGTGATAACTAAGGAAAATGCCCCGAGGGTGAAGGCGAAGGTCCTCGTCGAAGGGGCCAATGGTCCCACCACTCCTGAGGCCGATGAGATCCTGGCCGACAAGGGGGTCTTTGTGGTGCCGGACATCTTGGCCAATGCAGGGGGGGTTGTGGTCTCTTACTTCGAATGGGTCCAGAATCTGCAGGAATTGCTCTGGAGCGAGGAGGAGGTGGCGACCCGTCTTGAGAACATCCTGAAGAGGAGCTTTGACGAAGTGGTGGCCATCTACGAGGAGAAGAAGGTGACGATGAGGATGGCCGCTTACATCCTGGGGGTTGGAAGGGTGCTTAAGGCCCACATGCTCCGCGGCATTTATCCGTGATAACCTTGACGCTTTTTGGTTTTTTTCTTAAGCTTCCCCTCGATGGAATATGAGGCCGTAATAGGACTGGAAGTACACGTACAGCTGCAGACCGAAAGCAAGATCTTCTGTAGCTGCCCCACCACTTTCGGTGCCGATCCCAACACCCAAGCCTGTCCGGTCTGCACCGGAATGCCCGGATCCCTTCCGGTTTTGAACAAGAAGGCCGTGGAGTACGCCATAAAGCTTGCGCTGGCCACCCACTGTAAGATCGCTCCCTTCAGCCT
>QMLA01000246.1 GCA_003646585.1 Deltaproteobacteria bacterium
CTCCAGGTGTGAGTGCGACGTTCTTGATTAGGAAGCCTCCATCCCATGTCCATATCATCAGCCTCTTGACGGACAATGGAAGCTCTGTTTCGAAGTGGCCCGTCTCTCCCCAATCCCACCAGACTCTATTCCATTCCTCGTCTAGCGGGAGAATCTGAGCCCATATGTCTGTGCCGTTCAGCTGAATCGTGCCTGTGATCCTTGCTGACCTGTATAGCGTAACGTTGAGAATCTTGACTTCTCCTTCCTTGACGATAATGTCGTGTATGTCTTTGCCTTGAATGTCTGGTCTCATTGGGTCAACCCATATGTTCATCTTCTTGTTTGCTGGAGCCGTGAATATGTAGCCTCCAGTCGAGTTTGTGAATGTGCTGCCTATCCACATCCAGTATTCATCCATGAAGTTGAGGCCTACATTTTCTAATGCTGTGCCGTTATCCAGCGTGACGTATCCGGTGATGTATGCTGGAACCATCTTAACCATAGGTATGTTCACTACCAGTAGGTCTCCTTGAGAAGCGGTGGCTCCAACGTCTGGCGTGGCTGTTTCATTCTGCTGATAAACCGATTTTGTTGCACGTATCTTGTAGATTGTTCCTGGGCTTAGGAAGAGTCTATACATGCCGCTTGGGAATGTCGGTGGAACCCATTCTTCCCATCCTGTAATGTTTACTCCTCTGACGCTTACCAATGCTAGTCTGTCTTCGCCTGAATCCCATATGCCGTTTCTGTTCGTATCGTTGAATGCTATGCCTCTAACCTCAAAGATGGGCTGCATCGGCCGCTCTTTATATTCGTCGAATCCTTCTGGGAAGTTTGTAACGTCGCTGGTTAAGTCTAGCAGCATACCTGTGTCACGTGCATCCCATCCGGGCGTGTCTTTATCGTCGTAGTGGAACCAAGCATTATATTTTCCTGGGAATACCTTGATGTTGAAGAGACCTGAATTATCCGCTGTTACAATGCATGTCCCAGATTCTGGAGAGTATAGATCGATCGACGCATTGGGTAGTATTTGACCGCTGAATGTTACAGGAGTGTAATCTTGCACTCTGAAGTCGAAGGTGTACTCTTTTCCTCCACTTATCTTAATTGATAAGTGATACTTCTTTGGGCTGAAGATATCGGTTGGAAGCGTTACGTTCCAAACCTTAGTGGATGAATTGACCGTAGCGAAGCCGCCTTCTATGAAGTTCCATTGATCATCGAAGAGCTTGTAGGATACTTCAACGTCCGTAACGTACCCTGCAGAGCCGTATACTTTAAATTCGACTCCAACATCCTCTCCGACATCATAGACGCCCTTGCATCGTAAAGGCTGAATCTGATACTGGAATCTATTGAAGAACTCGATGCTCACTGCCACTGCATCATCAGTTGTGTTCTTAATCAGCGTAACTGTCATGTAATATCCTTGAGGCGCGTCTAGATCATCTAAATCGAAGAATCCGAAGTAGCAGCCGACCTCAGTCTTTGATGGTGTAGTTCTATTGCGCCATGTCGTTGGAATTTTGCTGCCGAGATCCAGCATGACATATTGTGAGATGCTTCCCTCAGGATCCACGAACTCAGGTGGACCGCCCCCATCAGGTCCGTCAGGCATCACAGACTCCGGTGTAACTACCATTATTTCTAGGGTTAAGTTGCCTAGGAGTCTATGATTCTCCCAGTCACTCGGGAAGCTCCAGATGATGTATTCCGGCTTATGTAGCACTGGAGTTATTGTTACGCTTCCGCCGCCTTCAAGGGAGATCTTAGCACTGCCTAAGTAAAGGCTCTCCTCAGCTTTTGCTATGAACAGTAGGTATGAGTTGATTGCTGGCACATCAAAGTCTCTGGGGAGACCGACAGTTACGAAACGTGTTTGCCAGAGTATTCCACCATAAGTATCGTTAAGAAGAATCATGTGAACTTCTTCGAACTCCGTGGTGTCCGTTGAAGTGACATCCTCAATTGTCAATCTCGCCCTGGGCCATAACGACATATCTAAAGTTACTAAGGCGCCTGCTGTGATTTGTATATCAGACCATGTTCCCAGATAGACTACTTCTCCATCGACCTTCTTATCGATCCAAACTCTCCATGTCCCAACATTCAAATCTAGGCTGTAGCTGCCGTTACTTAGGGTAGTTGTTGACTGAACATAATAGGTTTTGCCTTGAATATATGCTAACACGCTGACTGTTGCGCCTTCAACTGCTGAGCCATTAACGGCGTCCGAGACAACGCCACTTAGACTTCCTGAGTTTATGCCGCTTTGAAGCGTGAAATTAACGTTGCATGGTGCTACGTATCCTTTAGTGGAGTTGCTGTCGAAGTAGAAGCCTATTACCCTTCCATCCTCAATTCTTCCATATCCAGTCTTGTAGATTAGTACATCAAATTTAATGGCCGTAGAGACGCTCATAACGGCGATACCGCTACCATTAGTTTTAGCATCACTGATCCATTCACCGGAGAGGTGGTCGTATAGAATTACAGTGACATTTACAATAGGAGTCTCGTCAGGTTCATATACGCCTATTCTGACTTTTTCAAGGGTTAATTCCACCACCTCGAATGTGACTGAGTTTTTAGCAGAGTATGGCGCGCCGTACTCGTCTGTGTATGTAGCTTCAACTGTTACGTTGTAGATGCCGGTTGCCACATCCGACGGAAGAGTATCGCTAAAGGAGTAGAAACCGTCTTTATCGGTGATTTCCTCTCTGGACCATAGGGTTTCTCCAGCTGACGCTTTGATTGTAATGTTTACAATGACATCCTCCAGTGGATGC
>QMLA01000247.1 GCA_003646585.1 Deltaproteobacteria bacterium
CGGTGACCGCGAAGGCCCCGAGCTTGCGCCCTGAGGCAAGTTCAGGCAGGTATTTCCGCTTCTGTTCCTCGGTGCCGTAAAGGAGGATGGGGTAGGCGCAGAGGCTCGATGCCGCATAGCTCACCGCCACCCCGACACACCCGCGGCTCAGCTCCTCCACCACCAGGCAGGTCTCCAGGACCCCCCCTCCTGAACCCCCGTACTCTTCGGGGATGGAGACGCCGAAAAGGCCCGCCTCCCCACAGACCCTCATCACCTCCCAGGGGAATTCCTCCTTTTCGTCCAGCTCTGCCCTTATGGGGATGATGTGTTCCTCGGCGATGCGTCGGGCCAGTTCCTTCAGCATCTTCTGCTCATCGGTCAGAAAGTAATCCATCTCCTCCTCCTTACCTCAAGCGTTCCCAGAACCTGAAGGCCCACCTCCTGAATTCCTGATTTTCCTCTAGGGCCTTCACCATGGAACCGTTGACGTCCTTCAACACGTAATCCGAGGCAGCCCGAATGGCCTGGGCGATGGCCTTGGGGGAGGAGTGGCCGTGACAGATGAAACACACCCCATTGACCCCGAGGAGGGGCACTCCCCCATAGGAAGTGTAGTCCACCTCCTTCAGGACCTTCCTCCAAAGCCCCCCGGAAAGGAACATGAGGACCCGGGAGAGCAGACTCCTCTTTGCCTCCTGCCTGAGCTTCCACCTCAGGAAATCCCCTATGCCCTCTGCCGCCTTAAGCACCACGTTCCCCACAAAGCCGTCGCAGACAACCACGT
This sequence comes from Deltaproteobacteria bacterium, assembly GCA_003646585.1. GTDB lineage: Bacteria > Desulfobacterota > B13-G15 > B13-G15 > B13-G15 > B73-G16. The sequence continues at coordinate 767 of QMLA01000247.1, forward strand.
CCACATCCCCGTAATAGATATCCCGTCCCTCCACATAGCCCACGTAGTTGATGTTGCACTTCTTCAGGATCTCATGGGCCTTGCGGGTGACCTCGGTCCCCTTCGTCTCCTCGGTCCCATTGCTCAGGAGCCCGACAGTTGGCCTCTCCCTCCCCAAGGCCAGCCGCGAGTATATTTCGCCCATTATGGCGAACTGAACGAGCATCGACGGCCGACATTCCACATTCCCCCCGACATCCAGCACCACCGTGTAGCCCCTCAGGGAGGGATGAAGGCTCACCAGGGCGGGCCTCTCCACCCCAGGGAGCCTCTTCAGTTTCAGCATGGCCACCGCAAGGGCCGCCCCCGAATTTCCCGCCGTGACCACTGCATCCACCTCCCCCTGGGCCATGAGCTCTATGGCCCGGTGGATGGAGCTCTGGGGTTTCGCCCTGACGGCCCGCGAGGGGCTCTCCTCCATGGTTATGACCTCAGGGGCATGGACTATCCTCAATTTCCGCTTCGGATACTCGAGGTCCTCGAGTTCCCTGCGGATCACCTCGGCCTTTCCGACGAGGACCACCTCTCCCCTAAGGCCTCTTGCAGCCTCCACCGCCCCCAGCACGACTGCCCCCGGGGCATAATCACCGCCCATGGCATCTACGGCCACTCGCAAAGGCCTGCCTTCCATCCCAAAAGGCTAAGCCTCCTCTACCTCTAAGACCTTCCTTCCCTTGTAGGTACCGCAATTGGGACAGACATGGTGGGGTAACTTTGGTTCCCGGCACTGGGGACACGGGACCAGATTGGGTGGAACCACCTTCCAATGGGTCCTCCTCTTGTCCCTGCGGGCACTGGAAGTTCGCTTCTTCGGAACGGCCATTTCCCTACCCCTTCAATTTCGTCTTTAATTCCTTCAGAACTGCAAGGCGAGGATCGACCACCTCGCGACTGCAACCACAATCCCCCTCATTTAAGTCCTTGCCGCAAAGGGGGCAAAGCCCCTTGCAATCCTCCCTGCAGAGGGGCTTCATCGGTAAAGACAGCCAGATCCTCTCGCTCAAAAGCTCGTCCAGATCCACGGTGTCCTCCCTGAGGAACCCCACATCCATGTCCTCAGTGCCAAGCTCCACCTCCTCCTGCCGCGGGGCTTCCTTCAGGGGCACATAGATCACCTCAAATTCGTCCTTTATGGGGAGCCGAAACTCCTTGAGACACCGGGCACAGTGAATCCATACCGAACACTCGATGCTCCCCTTGCACAGGAGCCCCCTTTTGGTCATCTTCAACAAAACCCCTCCCTTAGGGGGGGAGGCCAATCGCATGCCCTCCTCCAGCGTCCCCTTCGGACCCTCCAAATGCGGCCTCTCCAGCTCTCCCCAGCTTATCCGGAGCCCCTCGGGGGGAATCTCACTAAGAGGCACTTTCATCCTTCGCCCTTTCCGGGAATTTTACGGATCAATATATCCGCCGGACCCCTTCGGGTCAAGTCCTAAGACAGCGCGACAATCCCTTAATTTTTAAGGGCTCATGCGGGATTTTGTTCCTTCACCCCTAAAAGGCCTCCGCTATTTAAAGCCCCTCCCCGAAAAGGTCCCTCCAGGAGGGGACCGCGCCGAAGCCCTCGGCCTTAAGGATGGCCCTCTTTACCGCTTCCGTTATGGCCCTTTCGGCGAGCACTGCCAGGTTGTTGAGGTCCAGCTCGGCCTCCCCTAAGGAGGCGGCGAACACTACATCTCCGTCAAAGGGGGTTCCAAAGGGCGAGATCACCCGCGCCAGCGAGAGGGAGGCCATCTGGGCGAGCCTGCTCGCTGCGATCTTGTCGAGCCATGCATTGGTGGCCACCACCGCCAGGGTGGTGTTCTGGGGGAAGGGGCTGAAGTTCTTCTTTCTCACCCCCTGGCTCAACAGGTCCCGGGTACTGAGGAGCCTTCCCCTTTCATCGAGGGGGCCGGCCAGTTGCCGTCCGGTTTCCGGATCGAGGATGTCGCCGAAGGCATTCACCACCACAA
>QMLA01000248.1 GCA_003646585.1 Deltaproteobacteria bacterium
CCTTTACGAAGGTCTCGATGGGAATGGTGGCCGCCGTCTTCCCGAGACTCATGGCGACGGAGCTGTTTGCGGTACAGCCGTTCGTCCAACCCGCGCAGTACGTCTTCTATCGTCGGTATCTCTACAAATCGTCTCCGTTGGCCGATCAGAGAATCGACGACAGGAGCAACAAGACCACGACTTACTCGACCGATCCCGGTGAAGGTTCTTCCAGTGTAAAGGAGACCGGAATCAAGATCGAACGAGAGCTCGTGGAAGCCAGCATCCGGAAGCTGAAATGGCAAACTTCCATCGAGGCGATCTTCTCACTTCAGGCGTATCATGGACTCGACATGGAAGTCCTTCAGGATGACGCCATGAAGACCGAGATCGCCTTGGAAGTCGATCAAGAGCTGATCAGCGACTGCATCAGCAACGCCGGGGCGAACGTGAATTGGGATCCTACGGATGGCGGTGAATACGACTCCTACACGCCGTCTGAGAAGCGAGCGCACGACGAAACGTTGGCGCAAGCCCTTGACGATGCCATGACCGAAATCGTCAAGAATCGGTATGTGGATCGCAGTCGGATCTGGATCGCCGGAAATCCGTCCGCCGTTGGAAGACTGATCAAGCTGAGCGGTAATTTCTTCCAGAAAGCCGGTGGAACCAACGACGGCTCGCTTCGGAAGGGAGCCAGGTTCTCGGGTACGCTCACCGGCGGAAACAGGGTGTACGAAGTTCCCTGGATGGAGGACAACAAGTTCCTTCTCGGGTACAAAGGACCCACCTTCGTCGATGCCGGGTACGTCTATTGCCCGTTCGTTCCATTCTTCGTTACGCCTCGGATTTGGGACGACAGCCTCAACTTCGAGGTCAAGAAAGGCGGACTGACCTGGTACGCCAAGAAAATGGTCGTACCTGAAATGTACGCCACGGTTACGATCACCAGCTCGTAAACACGAAGCCTTCGACCGAGGTTCCATGTGCGGGTCCCCCCAAGGCCTGACCTCCTACCAGGCAGGCCTTGGGGGATTTTTTATTCCGTAACGAGAAACGTATCGTCCCCGTCCTTCGGTTTGACCTTTTCCAGATGGATAAGAATGACCTTCAGAGTGTTGTCGATGTTCTTCAGGGACGCATTCATATCCGTAAGAACATTGATGACATCACGAATGTCTTCATTGATTTCCGTTCGGGTGGTCATTATTGCCTCCAACCAAATATTCGGCATGGCCGTTTGATCGCCTGCGGATAAGGTCCCGCAACTCGATCAACTTATCGTGCTGAATCTTTCTGCTGTCCTGTTCTTCTTCACCTATACGTTCCTTCAGCTCGGCTATAAGCGCGTCTGTAACGATAAGACTCACAGCGTGCTCTTCCAGAAATCTGTCATCCCAAGATGACGCCGACCATGTACCGTCGATCCAACGACACGCGATTGCCACCGGCCTGCACTTTCTCACCAGGACGGCTAGAATAACGTAACCCCCAGGGACATCCACGGATTCCAGCTGTACGGATGCCAGAAACCCGCCCTCGACTTCAATTCCGGCGTTGACCATAGCCGCTACAATCTCATCGACCGTCGCATCATCGAGTTCGTGGCTGTTGTTGTTCATAGGTTGATCTCCTTTCATTCATAAATCCCGGCGACCGCTTTTGCGAGACGCAAAGGATCGACTTTCGATTTGTACTGCGCTGTGTGTTTTCGAGTACTCCAGCTGAGAATGAACCCTTCCGGATGGTAGAACCACTTTCCTTCCTCAGGTTCATACGACCAGGGTTCATCTACCTCTTCCAGAATTCTTTCAACGTAGACCGTCAAAATAGGCTTCGAGGAATCCTTATTCCGAAGCACCGCCAGATTGCCTCGCTCGTCTGCGATAACGATAAACTCCACGCCACTTCTGAACAACAGGGCGTCTCGATGAACACCTCCTCTGTCATTCAAAGCAACCGTCGCTCTCGGGCCTTTGATGATCGTAAGTTCGGTAAAATCCATTTCCCGTTCGTAGCGTTTACATAACGCCTTGTACAGATCGTCGAGGATGGAGGATATACCTGCCAGTATCTCGGCATCATCGTATCCTACCTCCTTCATGGAAAACACGATGAACGCCAAAGAGGCGACAATCTCCGGTTCAGCCGAATCTTCCAGGACGATATGCCTTGTTTTCCCAACGAAACGGATCAATGGTTTCAGAATCGCCCAGTCCTTTTCGGAAGCAAACCGACGTACTACTTCAGAGAAGACCGAACCCTCCGTTACGATCCCTTTCCCGCCCGCGTGTAGGCCGATAGCCAGATCGTTGTCCGTCATCCCCGTACCCTTCCAATTCTCAGAGCGGAACAGCACCTGTACAGGCTTTTTCTCCGCAACAAATTTACGGATCGCCCAAATGGCGCATATCGTATCCAAATCGATATTTTTACGAACAAATATTCTGTTTTGATCCTTCATAGTCCGTTCCTTTCCAGACCTATATCTTCGACAGCGGCATGGTAACGAAATAGATCGTTTCATCCTGATAAGGACGGATGATGACGGGACCCTGATCCTCTCGGACTTCTATTTCTATAAGCTCCGTTTCCTGAATCATTCGAAGAAGCCGAACGACATCGGGTTGTGAAAACCCGACGACACCATAGCAATCTTCTTCCATCTTATCCGAATCCGGGCAGGAAGATGGAACCCGCTCCACGAAATCCGATTTTTCCGCATCCACCGGAATCACGGCGTCAATATTCACCTGTATGGAAG
>QMLA01000249.1 GCA_003646585.1 Deltaproteobacteria bacterium
ACCATAGAGCTTGCCCGTTATGCCCAGGATCACGGTGCCGCAGGCATAGTGGTAGTGCCCCCGCCTTACATCAACCCCCCTCAGGAGGCCGTTTACGAATACCTTAAGGCGGTTTGCCGTTCGGTGGAGATACCCGTAGCCCTTTACAACAACCCATCTCGGGTGGTGGTCAACATCGATCCGGCCACCATAGTGAGGCTTGCCGATGAGTGCCCGAATCTTGTGGCCGATAAGGAGGCCCAGCCTAACGTGGGGCAGCTGGCCTATGTGATGGAGGGGACCGGAGGGCGCCTCAGGCTGCTTTGCTGTGACTCCCCGGCCTACTCCCTAATCCTTCCCACCTTGGCCCTCGGTGGCCATGGGACGGCCAACGTCACCGGGAACGTGGTCCCCCGGGAGATGGCGGAGCTGTCAAAGCCCTGGCGGAGCTGGGAGGATGTGGAGAGGTGTCGCCGGTTGTATTTTGAACTCCTCCCCCTCATGGAGGCCGCTTATTCGGCCATCAACCCCGTGGCCATCAAGGCGATGTTGAGGATCATGGGCCTTCCTGCGGGCTACTGCAGGCCCCCTCTGCCTGATGTCCCCCCTGACCTGTTCAGGGCCATGGAGGAGCTGATCGACAGGTTCGACCTCAAGGGAAGGTACAGACTGTAAGGAGGTGCCATGGAGGTACAGAGGATAGGCCAGTTTTTCCTCTATCACCTCCGGATGGAGGCAGGGGCCGATCTCTTTGAAGGTCTGCGCAATTTCCTGCAGGCTGAGGATCTGGATCACGCCTTCGTCCTCACCTGCATAGGCTCCCTGAGGAGGGTGGTCCTTGCGTATCCCAAAACGTCCGAGATTCCTCCGGAGGTGGAGAGGGTTACCTTGGAAGGGCCCTTTGAGATCAACGGCATCTCGGGAGATGTGAAGAGGGTCGGTCCCGAGATAAGGGTCCATCTGCACGGTTCGGTGACCAAGGATGGCAGGGAAGTCGTCGGGGGTGCCATAAGCGAGGGCACCGAGATCTTTAAGATGGCGGAACTACTGATAGTTGGAGCGAAGTAAACCTTTTTGGAGGGAGGCCATCATGCCGCTGTTCAGACTCTATTGTCAGAGGTGTCGCGAGTACTTCAAGGTCTTTCTCCCTCTGAGCAAGGCCAAGGAGGGAGCTTCCTGTCCTTCCTGCGGGCAGAAGGTCTTCGATCCTTCGCTGGGAGTCGTTCAGGAGCAGGTCAGACCAGAGGGTAGCGGTGCAAGCTGTACACTCCCTCAGCGCGGCTAAGGCCGAACCATGAGGACCATGCCCAAGAAGGCCGATCAGATCTTTGTGACCCTCAGGGATCGGATCGTTTATTTGGAGTACCTCCCGGGCACGCTCCTGTCCGAAAAGGAGCTCTGCAAGGAGTTCAGGGTCAGTCGCACCCCTTTGCGGGAGGCGATAAGGAAACTGGAGGATATGGGCCTTGTCAGGTCGATTCCCCGTTTTGGGACCTATGTGACGGCCATAGACATAAATGAGATAAGGTGTGCCTTTGAGGTGAAAAAGAAACTGGAGGCCTTAGCCGGGGCATTAGCTGCAAGGCGCATCTCCAAGGACAGACTTGAGGAATTGCGCAAGATCACAGAGCAGGTGGAGACCTCCCCGGAGGGTACAGACAACCGGAAGTTGATCGAGCTTGATGCCCGTTTCCACGAGGTGATCTATCAGGCTGCCCAGAACCCGATCCTCAAGGAATTCCTCGAGAACTTACACAGTCGCTGTGCGAGGTTATGGGCCTCAAACCTGAGCGTGGTCATACCTCCGCGGGAGGTGGTCGCGCAGTTGCGCAAGATTTACGATGCCCTAAGGGAGGGGGATGAGGAGATGGCGGCCAAGGTCCTGGAGGATCACGTCAATTTCTTCATCGATCGGTTGAAGGAGAAGTTGCTTTGAGGATGGCTTACACGGTCAAGGATATACTACGAGCTGAGGTGAAGCCTGCCCTCGGCTGTACGGAGCCGGTGGCGGTGGCTCTCGGTGCCGCTGCAGCGGCTTCATTGCTCCCGGGGGGTCGGATCGACTCCATAGAGGTCTGGGTTGATCCTAACACCTTCAAGAACGGCCTGGTGGTTTCCATCCCGGGGACCAAGGGACTTTCGGGCCTCGACCTGGCCGCTGCTCTTGGGGCAATAGGTGGTGATCCCCGGCTTGGGCTTGAGGTCCTGAGACCGGTGGATGAAGGGGTGGTCAGAAGGGCAAGGGAGCTGCTCGCACGGGGTGCAGTCAAGATCCACCTGTTTGCCGAGCCCGGACTTCACATCAGGACCGTGCTGGTGGGCGGGGGACGCCGGGCCGAATCGGTGATAAGGGGGTTTCACGATCGCATAGTTCGTTTGGCCTTGGATGGCAGGGAACTGAGGGACAATCCCCTCCTTTCGGACTCCCGCAAAGAGGACGCCGTTGATTCCCTCGAGGGTTGGTTGAGGGGGCTTTCCCTCGAGGAACTGTTGAGGTTGCTGGGGGATCTGGATGAGGAGGATCTGGAGTTCCTCGAGCTGGGCATCGTTTACAATTTGCGTTTGGCCAAATATGGCCTTGAGCACGGACCGGGCCTTGGGGTGGGAAAGGCCTTGGAGAGGTTGGCCCGAGAGGGGATCCTGAAGAAGGACATGGTCCTTCAGGCCAAGATCATCACCTCGGCTGCAGCTGATGCCCGCATGGCGGGGGTGAAACTTCCGGCGATGGCCTCAGCCGGAAGTGGCAACCACGGCTTAACGG
>QMLA01000250.1 GCA_003646585.1 Deltaproteobacteria bacterium
AGGGAGACCGCCGATTATATGGGGATGGTGGCCACCGCCATAAATGCCCTTCTCCTTGAATCCTTCCTGAGGAAGAGGGGCCAGAGGGTGGCGATGTTTTCCCCCCTGCCCATAGGGGGTCTCATACCCCCTTACAGCCGGAATCTTGCCATGGAGGCTTTGGAGGAAGGAAAGGTGCTTCTTTTGCCCGGAGGGACCGGAAATCCCCACTTCAGCACCGACACGGCTGCGGCCATAAGGGCCATCGAATTGAGGTGTGAGGTGCTCATGAAGGGCACCAAGGTGGATGGGGTCTACGAGGCGGATCCCAGGGAGGTTCCCGGGGCGAGGAGGTTTTCAAGGCTCAGCTATGAGGAATTCCTCCGGCGGGGATTGAAGGTGATGGACGACACGGCGGTGCTCCTCTGCTCCAGGTATGGATTGCCCATCCTGGTATTTGACCTTTCTGAGCCCGATGGATTAAAAAAGGCCTTGACCGAAGAAGGTTCAGGGACCATTATATCCTGACCCTGAGGGAGTGGGTGATGGTGGAGCAGGTCTTGAAGGATTGTCGGGAGAGGATGAAGAAGACCCTCTCGGTCCTGGAGAGGGATCTCGGTAAGGTCCGGGCCGGGCGGGCATCGCCGGCGTTGCTCGAGGGGATCAAGGTCGAATATTACGGCGTCCCAACGCCCATAAACCAGGTGGCCACCATATCCATCCCCGAAAGCCGCCTGATCGTCATCCAGCCCTGGGACAAATCCATCATCGGGGAGATCGAGAAGGCCCTCCTCAAGTCCGACCTCGGCCTGACCCCTCAAAGCGACGGGAAGGTAATCCGGCTGAACATCCCCCGTTTGAGCGAGGAGAGGAGGCGGGAGCTGGTCAAGCTCGTGAGGAAGATGGCCGAGGAGAGCAAGGTGGCCTTGAGAAACATCAGGCGGGATGCCATTGAGGAGTTGAGGAAGCTGGAGAAGGAAAAACAGATCTCACAGGATGATCTCCGTCATTATCAGAATGAGGTCCAGAAGATAACCGATCAATACGTGGAGAAGGTTGACAAATTGGTCCAAGCCAAGGAAAAGGAAATAATGGAGTTCTGAGAGGTCCTCGATGACCTCAATAAAAATCTTCGTTAAGGAGGTGTTGAGATGCCCTACGTGATCACTGACGATTGTGTTGCCTGCGGGACTTGTGCTGAGGAATGCCCTGTTGGGGCCATAGAGGAAGGCGAGGACAAATACGTGATAAATCAGGACGAATGCACAGAATGCGGAACTTGCGTTGAGGTTTGCCCCAATGACGCTATAATCGAGACAGATTAACCTCGTAACAAGGAGGTCTTTTATGAGGAATGCCCTCTTCAAGAAGGGAGCAGGTTTGGCGGTTGCAGCCCTGGTGGCCTTCACGGTGGGTTGTTGTCCGAGCCTGAAGAAGGAACGGGAGGCAGCCGAAGCCGCGATGAAGGCCGCCCAGGAGGCCGCCTCCAGAGCCGAGGCCGCAGCCCAAAGAGCAGAAGGCGCTGCTCAAAAGGCAGAGGCGGCGGCCGAGAAGGCAACCCGTGCTTTCGAGAAGAGCCTGAGGAAGGGAAAATAATCAGCGCTTTGTAATGTCCACCGGTATCCCCCTCCTCTCCCTGACGGCTTTAAAGAGAAGGGGAAGGGAGAGGTGAGGGAGGATTCCTTTATCCCTTGCCAGGGCAAGGGCGAAGGAGAAGAGGTCTCCGAATTTTCCGTAAATATCGGGGTGGACCTCGACGAATATCCTTCCCCTTTCGCAGCCGAATTTCACCGGTTCGTAGGCCAGTTTGACCGTCATTCCCCTTTTCACCAAGGGGAAGAGTCCTTCTATGTCCTCGGGATAGAGCCTTATGCAGCCGTGACTCACCAGCCTCCCTATCCCCCATGGGGAATTGGTCCCATGGATGCCATAGGATTCCGCGGAAAGGCCGATCCAGTATCTCCCCAGCGGATTATCGGGACCTGGGGGAATCGCCCCCCTTCCCCCGTATTCCCCCTGCAGGGAGGGGGGTATGTGCCAGGTGGGGTTTACCTTTTTCTCCACAACCTTGAAGGTCCCAAGGGGGGTCGGATTTTCCTCCACCCCTATTCCCACCGGGTGGGTCTTCACCAGGCCTATCTTCGGCAGGAACAGGTACAGCCTCAGCTCCGGGACGTTGATCACTATCCCCTCCCCCCTGAACTCCGGAAGGACCCATCGGGTGGGTATCTGAAGGACCATGCCTTCTGGGGGGAGCCAGGGATCAAGTTCCGGGTACAGGAGCCTCATCTCGTTGAACCCGAGGTCGAACCTCCTGGCTATGTCAAGCAGGGTGTCCTTTTCCTCGACCCGGTATTGCCTGATGACACCGATCACGGTATCCCTGCCCGGACAGGGACACCTGCAATCAGGCATCCTGTAAGGGTATGCCTGCCCCCACAAAGGGGAGGGCAGGAGAAAGAACAGGAGGAAGAGGATCAAAGGAGGCTTAAGGGATCGATGTCCACCTCTGCCTTTATCCCCTTCGGTGCCGGGAGTTCCCCGAGGGCATCCCTCAGGGTCCCGTATCCCTTTGCCTTGAGGAGCAGCTGCCATCTCCACCTCCCGGAAAGCCTCTCAATGGGTGCGGGAGCCGGCCCGAGCACCTCTATCCCCGTTCCTTTGAGGTAGCGGCACAATCGCTCGGCAGCCCCCCTGACCTCTTCAAGGTCCTTTCCAGAAATCCTCACCGCGGCAAGTCGGCAGAAG
>QMLA01000251.1 GCA_003646585.1 Deltaproteobacteria bacterium
GGTGATGAAGGAATACGGGCTCAAGCTCGAGGATGTCCTTACCAAATACAGGCTATTCTGGGGGTATTTGGAGGTGGCAAGATGAACCTCGATATTACCGTCAAGCATGTGACCAGGGTTGAGGGACACGGAAACATCGTGGTGAAGGTCGAAGGCGGCCAGGTCAAGGAGATGCGGTGGGAGGTGACCGAGGCCGCAAGGTTTTTCGAGGCGATGGTGAGGGGGCTTCCCTTCAGCGATGTCCCCTATGTGGCCTCCAGGATCTGCGGAATCTGCGGCATAGCTCATACCTTCGCCTCCCTTCAGGCCGTCGAGGATGCCTTGGGGATCGAACTCCCCGAGGAGTCCCTGATGCTGCGGAAGCTCCTGCTTCATGCCGAGACGGTCCAGAGCCACATCCTTCATGTGGGATATCTGGCCCTTCCCGATTTCCTAGGGGTTCCAAGTGTGGTGCCCCTGGCCAAGACCCACAGGGAGGAGCTGCTGACGGTCATAAGACTTCACCGCCTGGCCAACGAGATGTCCGATGCCATAGGGGGAAGGACGACCCATCCAGTGAACACAGTTGTGGGAGGCTGGACGAAGGTCCCGGATGCCGACACCTTGAGGCATTTCCAGGGAAGGCTGAGGGAGGCCATATCCGACATCAAGGCTCTTGTTAAGCTCTGCTCCTCCCTGGATGTTCCCGATTTCAGGAGGGAGACCGAATACATAGCCCTCTACTGGCCCGATGAGTATGCCTTCTATGGGGGGCAGATCGCCTCATCGGATGAGGACAGAAAGACCCCCCTTCGGGACTATCGGGCCAAGATCGAGGAGTTCATCGTGTCCCATTCGACGGCAAAAAGGGCCAGGTCCCTGCGCAGCTCTTACATGGTCGGGGCGCTGGCCAGGTTCAACATAAACTCCCGGCTGCTTTCGCCCCTGGCCCAGGAGGTGGCAGAGCAGTTAGGGCTTAAGCCCGTCTGTTACAACTCCTTCATGAACAACTTCGCTCAGGTCGTCGAGATGGCCCATGCCATTGAGGATTCCCTGAGGCTAATAGACTGGCTCCTCAAAAGACCCCCCAAGGCCGACTGGTACAGGGGGAAGCCCAAGGCGGGAAGGGGTGTTGGGGCAGTGGAGGCGCCAAGGGGCCTGCTGATCCACGATTACACCCTGGATGAGGAGGGGAGGGTTGTCGATGCCAATATGGTGGTCCCGACCAACGAGAACCATCAGAACATCGAGGAGGACCTAAAGACATATCTGCCTCAGTTACTCTCCAGGCCAAAAGAGGAGATCACCTTGAGGCTCGAGATGCTTGTGAGGGCTTATGATCCCTGCATATCCTGTTCCACCCACCTGCTGAGGATAGAGTGGGAATAAAGGGGGAGGAAAAAAAATAAAAAAAATGCACAGGTTCAGAAACCTTTGGCACTCCGGGTAGGGGGTGCGGGGATGCAGATCCATCACATCGGCTATGGCATCAGGGGGTTTTACAGGTTGGCCAAATTGGGGCACTTCCGAAGAAGCCTCCGGTGAGATGGCTCCTTGAAAATCATCCCGAGTGCCAAAGGTTATGGACCAATACAAGCCATTTCCGCGGCGTTCGGGATGGGGTAGGCTATCGGCGAAGCTGTGAGGGCCGGATGGGTGCCCATCTGGAAGCGAGCCATCTCCTCGGCAGTCATCCTCTTTGAGATAGCGGCTCCTATTATGTTTATGATCTCCCCTCCCGACTTTGCCCCCATAAGCTCCCCGCCAAGGATTACGCCCGTTCCCTTCTCAAAGATGAGTTTCAGCTTCAGGTTTTCGGCCTCGGGCATGGACCCCGGATGCCTGTTTACCCCTTCCCATTTCCCGACGGTTATCTCGTATCCCTTAGCTTTAGCCTCCCTTTCGGAAAGACCCGCGAGGGCGAAAACGGTTCCGCTCAAGATGGTGGAAAAGACCCCTATGACGCCCTCGTTCATCCTCCTCGGACCGAAGAGGTTGGCGCTGGCTATCCTTGCCTCCATAGCCGCTATTGAGGCGAGCCTCAGGTTGGAGGGTTTCCCGTCAAAGAAGGAGAACTTCTCAGCGCAGTCCCCGCATGCGAAGATATTCTCGTCGTTTGTTCGCATGTAGCGATCTACCTTTATGGCTTTTGTGGGACCTATCTCAAGCCCTATTTTTTCGGCAAGCTTTGTGTTGGGAACATATCCCGTCGCGATGAGGGCCATATCCGCTTCTATCTCCTTACCGCTTGCGAGCCTCACCCCCTTTACCTTCCCGTTCCCTATGAACGATTCAACCCTCTCGGGGGCTATTATATCGACACCCATCTTCTTTTCTATCTCCTCGGCGGCTATGCAGAGCTCCTCATCAAAGTTGAGCATAAGGGGGTGGGGAAGCATCTCCACGACCGTGATTTTTGCTTTGAAGCTTTTCCGGCACTCGTCGGCGAACTCCATACCTATAAAGCCTCCCCCCACTATAACTAGGTTTGAAGCCTCCTTAAGCCTCTCCATAACCTTCTTCAATGATTCGGCATTCTTCTCAATGGGGAATATGTTGTCCATATCTATGCCGGGTATGGGGGGAATTCCGGGAACGGAGCCCGTGGAGATGATCAGCTTATCGTATGCTATCCTTTCTCCTCCTGCTGTTATGACGATCTTCTCATCCCTTTTAACATCCACCACCTCGTCTATAAGGATTTCAGCCCCGCTTCCCTTCACGA
>QMLA01000252.1 GCA_003646585.1 Deltaproteobacteria bacterium
GCATTCTAGCAATACTACCAATCCTACCAGCACACGCAGCCCTAGGAACAGTAACCCTGTCATCAGACAAATTCAGTAAGAATATGCTACTTCAAGTGACAGTAACAGACCCAGACATTGTAGATTCCGATCCTGGTGCTCAACTAGCTAGCGTAAGAGTTGAGTACACCGACACAGGTGGAACTTTCCGAAAGAAGGATTTAAAGATGGCAGAAGCTGTTGGTGGTCAATGGATTTGCTGGATAAAAGTGTCAGGAGGTACTACTGATAAACCTGAGAACCCACCCAGTACATGGTATGCGCCAGGCACATACCCGGATGATTATGTAAATGAGTTGCCTGCGGAGCCGAAGAGTGGTGGCAAAGTTAAAGTTATCTATACAGATACAAGTGAGAATGTTGAAGTAACAGTTGAAGCAACCTACACCACAACTGAAGCTTCAATCAGTTTGGACAGAGCAACTTATCCCCTGAACGCTAAAATACACATAACTGTTACAGACCCTGATGAAAACAAAGATCCGACAAAGGTAGAAGAAATTACTAATACTAGGATAAAAGTGCAACTTAAAGGAGGATCCTATAACTACGACTGGGAAGGAAATCCAACATCCATTAAAGAGACTGGTCCAAATACTGGTGAATTTAAAGCTGTCTTCGACTTGGGTACCGCACCTGAAGATATGAACTATGACATAAAGGTAGTATATACTGATGAAAGTGATGATAAAGATGTTTCAAAACATGCCTTAGTTACAGCTTCAACAGCGGAAATAAGTTTAGATAAAGACACTTACATGGTTAACGATACTGCTACAGTAACACTTATTGAGCCAGACCTAAACCTAGACTCAGCAAGCAAAGAATCCTACACTGACAAAGTTTATGTTTATAGTGACGTTGATGGAGCTAAGAAGTCTGTAAAAATTGAGGAGACGGGAGCAAACACAGGCATATTCACAGGTAGCTTTAAGTTTAAGATTGGTGGTTCAAGTAGTGATGGTGATAAACCAACCATCGCAGCTTTAGCAGACAAGAAGGTATATGTGGAGTATAAAGATGAATTACTTGCTACTGGTGAGAAAAATAAGATACGTAGTGACTCTGCAACCTTCAAAACCCATACAGGAGTCTTAGAAACTGATAGAGACTCCTATGCACCAGGCATGTTTGTAACCGTAACAGTAACAGACCCAGACCTAAACCTAGACCCATACACTAAAGAAGAACTTCAAGTTGAACAAGTTGGTGAAAAATATGCGCTTAAGGTTAGTGGCGTATCAATTAAAAGTGACTATACAGAGCTACCAATCAAAATATACTCAACTGACTGGGATGGTGATGTGGTTAGTCCTCTAACAGAAACAGATGTTAATACCGGTGTATTTGAGACAACCTATAACATAAAGGATAAGGTTAAAGCTGGAGAGACTCTATACTTCAGATACATAGACCCAGCCAACTCTGCAGGCACAACCCAAACAATCGAGGCTTCAGCATCACTTGACACGACAACGGGAACCCTAGAATTAGACAAGACCGTGTACAAACCTAACGAAAAAATCAAAATCACAGTTGTAGACCCAGACTGGAACGTTAACCCGAAAGATAAAGACTCAATACCAAGCACAAAGGTTAATGTGAAAAGTGACACAACACCTGGTGGAGTTAACAAAGAGTTAAAAGAAACAGACAAAGATACAGATACATTCACAGGGGAAGTAAAGATTTACGTAGAAGGTGGTAGTGGAGACTTGTTGGTTAAGAGAGGTGACACCATCACCGTAACCTACACAGATGACTATACAAGTGGTGGCGGTGGGACAATCAAAGTTACAAAGACAGCAAAAGTATACTCATCAGATGGAAGCATAAGCCTAGACAAAGCAGTATACTCACCAAGAGCAAAAGTAAAGATTACCGTAACCGACCCTGACATGAATGTTGACTCTGGAGCAATAAACACAATAACTGACAAAGTAAGAGCCTATACAACAAGCGACCCGTCAGGAATAACTATTGATGTGACAGAAACTGATGTTGATACTGGTGTCTTCATCGCTGTCATTAAACTTGCCGATACAACAAGCGGAACAAACTTAAAGGCTAGCCGTGGAGACGGATTAACAGTTGTCTACACTGAGGAAGCTGACGCTGCTGGAAACAAGGATGTTGCAAGAAGAACTTCAGCAAGCATTTCATATCAGACAGCAACAATGACATTTGACAAGAACATCTACCTAATGACTGACACAGCAACAATAACCCTCAACGAGCCAGACCTAAACCTAGACCCATCCCTCAAAGAAAGTGTCACAGTAACAGTAACCTCAACCTCAGACTCAGCAGGTATAAGAGTAACACTAGTAGAAACTGATGTTGACAC
This sequence comes from Deltaproteobacteria bacterium, assembly GCA_003646585.1. Lineage (GTDB taxonomy): Bacteria > Desulfobacterota > B13-G15 > B13-G15 > B13-G15 > B73-G16. Next base: position 2,387 of record QMLA01000252.1, read on the forward strand.
AGGAATATTTAACGGAACATTTACATTCACAAGCGGAACCTCAATAGGAACAATGCTACAAGCCAAGAAGGGAGACACAATCAAAGCAGTATACAGAGACGAATCACCATCAGAATATCCAACACCAGAATCAGTCTTAGTAACAGCTGAAGCAACCATAGGTGTTAAGTTTGTTGAAAAACCAATAACAGCTGAAACACCAACACTTAAAGATACAACAACATGTGAAACACTAACTAAGGGTGAAGTTGGAAAGACAGTAATGTTATCAACAGAAATGGAGAACACAGCTGAAGAAGACCAAGAA
>QMLA01000253.1 GCA_003646585.1 Deltaproteobacteria bacterium
GTTTTCTATCACCCTGAGGATCCTTTGCTTCAGCTGGTTGGGGAAGGGGTAGCGGGCCATTATCTGCTGGGCCTTTTTCCTGGATACTGCCTGATGCCCGTAAAAATGGACGTTGCCGTCCTGATCGATGGTGAGCGTTTCGGGTTTGCCGAGGTCGTGAAAGAGGCAGCTGTAAGCCAGCACCAGGAGGTCCTGATGATCCTCCGGGAAGGGGAGGGGGTCTTTGGCCTTCGCCATCTGCAGGGCCAGGATCGTCACCGCGATGCAATGGGAAAGGGCATCCCTCCTGTGGTGAGTCCCCTGCTGGAGGCCCCTCAAGGGCGACATCTCCGGGAACAGGACCTCCAGGATCCCGCTTCTGGCCATTGCCCAGAGGGCCCTCGACGGATCGGGGGAAAGGATGATCTCGTCCAGTTCCATCAGGATCCGTTCACCGGCAACGGTCAGGAGGAGTTCCCCCTTGCGTTCTATCTCGCGGTAAAGATCCTCGTCCATCTCAAAGCCCAGGGTGGCCATGTAACGGAAGGCCCTGAGGATCCGGAGGGGATCATCCAGGAGGGCACGGGGTGAAAGCAGGACGATCCGTCCCTCCCTCAAATCCTCAAGGGATCGGGGATGGCAGAAGAACTTGCGTTCCCGCGGACAGTAGGCGATGGCATTGATGGTGAAATCCCTCCTCCTGAGATCCTCGGTTATGTCATTGCCGGAGAGGAGGGAGAAGTCCAGGATCTTCCCGTCCTTCACCAGCCTGTAAACGCGTTCCCCCTTGCCCAAGGGGAAATATGTGGTTTTGAAGAAGGCCCCCAGCGCCTTCAGGAAGGAAGCGCAGAACTTATCCAGCACGAAGTCATAATCCTTATGGGGCCTGCCGAGGATATGATCCCTTACAGCACCCCCCACCAGGTAGACCTTAAGGCCCCTCTTTGAGGCCTCTCCCGAGACAAGCTGGACCACGGGGTCTTCGAGGATCCTGCTTTCGGCCCTTTGGAGATCTATTTCCCTTTCGGCTGCCATATTGCCAGACATATAGCATACCTTGAAAAGGGGGTGCAAAAGTGCTTTCATTGGGGCTGTGAAGAGGGTAACGGTCCTCGATAACCGGTTTGAGGCCGATGTGTTTTCCGATGCCCTTTCAAAAGAGGGCATTCCCCATCTGGTGAGGTCCTTTGAGGATACGGCATACGATGGCATTTACGTGTCCCAAAAGGGGTGGGGTGAGATCCTGGTTTATGAGGAGCATTTCGAAAGGGCGAAGGAGATAATAGAGGAAGCACGCAGGGGATTTGACTGATGAAGGAGATGTTCTTTGAGGTGGGGCGGGAGCTCGGGAGGATGGGGCTTGTATCCTCTCACAGCGGCAATATGAGCGTTAGGACCCAGGGAGGCATGCTCATTACACGCCACGGAGCGATGCTTGCATGTCTGAAAGAGGAGGACATAGTGGAGGCCCCCCTGGTTGGCCGCATTCCCGATGCCTCAACGGAACTCGTCGTCCATCAGGCCATTTATGCCCATACAGAAGCCCGTGCGATCCTTCACTGCCACCCCCCTCATGCCGTACTGCTCTCCCTTTACCTCAAGGAGATCAACCCCATAGATGCCGAGGGGAAGCATCTGCTGGGGAAGGTTCCGGTGGTAGAGGTGCGGAACCCGATAGGGTCCAGGGAGGTGGCACAGGCCCTGCCTCCCTTTTTCGGAGAGAGCAAGGTCGTTGTCGTCAGGGGGCACGGTTCCTTTGCCATAGGGCAGGACCTCCGTGAAGCCCTCATGTTCAGCTCGGCCCTTGAAAGCTCATCCAAAATCCTCTATCTTGCCCTGCTGCTGCAAGGTACCCTCGGGAGACCCGTCGGAGGAGGTAAGCCATGAAGTTCTTCCTGGACACGGCCAACCTGGACGAGATAAGGCGTGGCATCCAGATGGGGTTGGTGGACGGAGTTACCACCAATCCCACCCTCATTTCCAAGGAAGGAAGGGAATTCTGGGAATTGGTGTCGGAGATATGCAGGATGGTCGATGGGCCGGTGAGCCTTGAGGTTACCGCCCTTGAGGCCGAAGGGATGATAAAGGAGGCCAGGGAACTGGCCAAGATCGGTGAAAACGTCGTGGTCAAGATCCCCATGACCGAGGAGGGAATCAAGGCCGTTAAACGTTTGGAGGCCGAAGGGGTGAAGACCAACGTCACCCTCGTCTTTTCCCCCCTCCAGGCCCTGATAGCCGCCAAAGCCGGGGCATCCTACGTGAGCCCCTTCATAGGGCGTCTGGATGACATCTCAACGGAGGGAATGAGGCTCGTCGAGGATATCCTCACCATCTTTTCCAACTACGACATCTTCACCCAGGTGATAGTGGCCAGCGTCCGTCATCCAATGCACGTGCTTGAGGCAGCCCTGCTGGGGGCAGATATCGTGACGATGCCCTTCAGGGTGATGGAACAGCTCTTCAGACATCCCCTCACTGATATCGGCCTTGAACGATTTCTCAAGGATTGGGAAAAGGTCCCGAAGAGGGGCCTCGGTTAATCCTTGGATATTGCCTTTCTGTCATGGGTTGAGGTTTTGGTTCTGAACGGAGAGGAGCAGAAGGAGCCTGAGAGAGAGCTGGTAGAGGACCTGATTGCTATACTGACATCCTTTGCTGGCAAGCTCTACGGGATGAGGAGCAAGAAGATCAAAAATTTTGCGAAAGAGTTAAAA
>QMLA01000254.1 GCA_003646585.1 Deltaproteobacteria bacterium
ACCCAATCGGCCTCAAGGATCGTTTCCGGATCGTGTTCCACCACAAGGACCGTATTCCCCTGGTCTCGCAAATCCTTGAGGATTTCCAACATCTCCTTTTGGTCCTTGGGATGAAGGGCAACGGTGGGCTCATCCACAAGGTACATCACGCCACTTAATCCCATGACCAGCTCATTGGAAAGCCTCACCCTCTGTATTTCTCCCTGTGAGAGGCTGTCCATGGGCCGGGATAGGCTGAGGTAACCCAGGCCGACCCTCCGAAGGAGCTCAAGCCTTTCGCGGATCGCCTCAAGGACTTCCTTGAGATACGGTGGAACCCGAAGTTGGTCCACAACCCCCAAAAGGTCCTTTATGGGGAGATCCCCCAAGGTCGCTATATCCCACTGTTCTATCTTCACCCAGAGGGCCTCCTGTCTTAACCTCTTCCCCCCACACTGGGGGCATCCCTCTCCGTCCACCTCCCCGAGGCCATTACATCTGGGGCATGCCCCCTCGGGGGCATTGAAGGAAAAAAGCGAGGGGGTAAGGGGAGGAAACCTCAATTCGCAAAAGGGGCAGTAAGGTTCGGGAGAGAGGAAGACCTCGCGGTCATCGACAAGGACCTTCACCACGGAGGAGTATCGCAAGGCAAGCTCCAGGGACTCTCTCAGCCGGTTCCGCTCCTCGGATCTCACGATCAGGCGATCCACCAGGAGGTCAAAGGGCATCCCTCGGGGGAGTTCCTCGAGCTCCACCGGTTTCCGATCGACCATCGCCCTGGTGAACCCCTCCTTCAGATACTTTTCGGCAGGCTCCCCCTTTACGGGGACGAGTATGTGGATCCTCTTGCCATCCAGGGAGAGGAGTTCGTCAACCATCCTCTCCCGGGGCAGGGCCCTTATGGGCCTCTGGCAACGGGGACAGAAAGGCTGACCGGCTCGGGCAAAGAGGATCCTCATGTAGTCATAGATCTCTGTGGCCGTCCCCACCGTGGACCTCGGACCGTATTGCCTTTGGGCCCTTGTTATGATCACAGGGGGACAGAGCCCTTCGATCCGCTCGACCTCGGGCTTCCGCATCGGCCCAAGGACCTGCCTTATGGAGGGAGAAAGAGCCTCAAGCAAACGCCGTTCGGCCTCCCGGCCAATCACATCGAACACAAGGGTCGATTTACCTGAGCCCGAGGGGCCCACAAAGCATATGAAGGCCCCTTGCGGCAATTCGAGGTCTATGCCCTTCAGGTTGTGCTCCCTCGCCCCCTTTACGACGATCTTCCTCATGGACGGGATCGCAGGAGCACGGGGCCGCTTCTGTCGAGCCCGAGATAGCGGACTATGGGCTCACATTTGGCCCAAAGGAGGAAAAAGATCCTGGGGTCTTTGAGCTCCTCGAGGGTCTCAAAATTTCCCTGTCCCTTGGCAATGATCACATCCGCCGCCTCAAAGGCCTCCCTGAACTCCTCCGAACAAAGTTCGAGGACCACCCCCGGGGTATCATCCCCGGTGGAGAGGATGGAGCAGAGTTCCTCCAGCCCCAGCCCTTGGATGTCCCCAAGGGTGACGTCGTTCAGGGTGGGTGCCCCCCTGACGGCATAAACGATCTCGCCTTCCCACCGTTGCCTGATCTCTTCGATCATCAAACGGTCCGTGATCACCTCACCGGCATTATCCCCCACGATGAGGAGCCTGGAAGCCCTCCGTAGTTCCTTCCTCAAATCCGGGTAATCATCGATCAGGAAGCTCCCGAGGGATCCGAGACCGCCGCTCACCCTGTCCTCTATCACCGCATCTATCAGGTTCCCCCCGCTTGATATCAAAAGGACCTCGTGGAAGGGATCTTCTGCCCCCTTTACCTTCCCCTTGAGATCCTCGTAGAGGGAAAGGGCCCTCTTGTTTTGCTCCTCTTTGTCCCTGCTGTAGGGATCCGGGTTCCCCGTTTCAGCTTTTATCCTGCGCATTATCTCGCGGAAGACCCGCGGGGGAGGGACTCCGTAGCCATAATCCGAAAGTATGTGGAGAACCTCGATCATCACCTTCGAGACCACAGTTTCATCGTTTGTGGCCTTCCTCAAGGTCTTCAAGGCCGCTGTGACCTGACAGGGGAGGCAATCGGGGAAGGCCTTCATGAGTCCTTAAAGGTCGCCCCCTTCGAGGCGGAAGTGACCATGGATGAGTAGCGCCTGAGGTACCCTCTCTTGGCCCTGCTTACCGGGGGCTTCCACTGCGAAAGTCTCCTCTTGAGCTCCTCCTCCGGAAGGAGGACCTCGAGCCTCCGCTTGGGTATGTCGATGCGTATGGGGTCGCCGTCCTCAAGCACGGCGATGGGCCCACCTTCCGCGGCCTCGGGGGAAACATGCCCTATTGCCGCCCCCCTCGTCCCCCCCGAGAACCTCCCATCGGTTATCAAGGAGACCTCGCGATCCATCCCGATGCCGACAATCGCCGATGTGGGAGCCAGCATCTCCCTCATCCCGGGCCCCCCTTTGGGCCCTTCGTAGCGGATCACTATCACCTCGCCCTTCTGGATGCGCCTTGACAGGATGGCCTCAAGGGCCTCCTCCTCGGACTCAAAGACCCTCGCAGGCCCCTCGTGCCTGAGCATCTCGGGGGCCACTGCTGAAGCCTTAACCACAGCCCCTTCTGGGGCAAGATTGCCAAAAAGCACACATAGCCCCCCCGTGGGGTGATGAGGCCTGTCCAGGGGTCTTATG
>QMLA01000255.1 GCA_003646585.1 Deltaproteobacteria bacterium
AGCATTTAAAATAGGCCCTAAATCATCTTTAACCGTCGCTTTAATAATAATTGGAGCACCAGGAAGATACTCATCTTTATCTGAATCTATTGATAAAGTAAGGTCACTATCTGCGGTTACAGTTACAATAAGTGGCTCACCTCCCTCTTCAATATCAACGCCAAGTACCCTAATCTCCCATTCACCTGGCATAGGCTGTTCAATAATGTATGATTCAGAGGTATCACCTGGCATGTAAATAATATTGGGATCTGTTTGTGCAACTTGTGCATCAATAATAGTGCCATCAGGTGCAACAAGGGTCATGTCTATGTCGCTGCCTGGGATGTAAGCATGGAATACTGCCTTACCTTTTTCAATAGTGGAGTCTATTTTGGCTCTAAAACTTCGTAACTGGTCAGTTACAATATCCTTCACTTTGTGGTATACGCATTGCATTTTTTGCCATTCTTCTTTAAAAGTAAGGGCGTCTATCCAGCCTCCTGGGTCATTCCATTTTTTGCCTTGAGCAACTGGTGACTCTGGGCCGTGCCACCCAAGAATAGTTATTGGCATTCCCCACTTTAGTTTTTCTATATTTATCCATCTCCAGTGTTCTGAGCCTTCATCGTCTATAGTGATTAACTGATATGACCTGAAGAAGAGTTCTCTTCCATTGCCCAAGTGATAATCTAAAGCCCATTTGACATCTAGCGGAGAAAGAAAAGGTTGTAGAGTTATATTACCCGTTGAATAACTGGCGTGTGATCCCAGCCCGACATATACAATTGGATGTTGCCCAACCTTTTGCTCACCCTCTTTTAACTCATTCCAAAATTTCATCTCTCCACCTGGCCAGGGGGTCTTCTGTATGCCAAAATGTTGGGAATAAGCTATTTTTTTAGGTCTTTCATTTGTATCAAGTTCTATTGTGATCATCTCCCAGTCTCCCTCATGCTTATTTTCCCAGTCATCAAAGAGATAAAAAAACCAGTATTGAAGATAAATTTTCCCATCTTCAGTTGTTCCTTCCTTAGGATACCTTCTTCCATAAACAACACAGTCTTCAGGATGCCATTCTTTAGCTTGAGAACAAACATGTTGTGAGATGAGGCTTTCATCTAAATCAAAATACGCTTCAGTGATTTGTTGCTTTTCTCCTTCTACCTCTAGGTAGTTACCCTCAAGATAGTATGATAATTCTTCAGGACTGTTTCTGAAATGAGTAATATCTTCCCAACCTGCAAACATAGGGGTGGTTACGCCTGCCTTTTCAGAATAATGAACAACATATGCAAATATTAGGCTAGTGCGGATAACATCATCAACAGCCACAGGAAAATAAAGCTCTCTAGACGAAAAAGACAAATCTTGAATTCCCAACTCACTTATATCTGTAAATCTCAAAATTGGAGCATATCTTGCCAATAAATCGCCAACCCTTATTACACTAGTCTTAGAGGCAGTGCTACCAGTATCACCTACTAGAGTAACACTAGCTTTATAGCTTCCTGCTTCTGTATAAGTATGCGTGGTCTGGTTTGTACTTGTAGTTTCATCTATTACCCCATCTCCGTCAAAGTCCCATCGGTATTCACTAATTGTACCATTAGATTTGCAAGTAAAGCTCACTTCACAGGGCACAGTATCTGCTGTGGTAGGATTTGCAGTAAAGGAAATGATACGGAGTGGTCCCACTTTAAAATCCACATTTCCAGCTTCCCCAAACTCTTTCCACTCACTAACTGCCCCTTTAGAATCCTTTACTCTGTACTGCCAATGATAATCTCCATCTACAAGACCAAATCGGGTAATGGTAACTTCACTTCCACTTGCCACAAAGTTACTAATTGTCTCTGATGTTGGCTCCCCTGTAAAAGGTTCATCAATTTTTCGCAGTTCAATTTCAAGCCTTACATCATCTCCATCTGGGTCTTCAAGTGTGGCCTTAAAGACAATGGTGCTTTCAGGAACAATACCTCCTTCAGGAATTTGAGTCCCGTGTGATTGGTATTGGGAAATAGAAGTAATCACTGGCGGCTGGTTTGGTGGAGGTATAGGGTGCTCTGTATATTCATCGGCACCTATATCAGGAGCTGCGCCTACTATCCTTGGGTCTCCTTCAAAGTCTGTATCAGGAAGCCCAGGTGCATCAGCTGTGCCGTTATCTATGCAAGGGGAGCTTGGTTTTAGATGGAAATCTCCATTTTCAGGGTCAACAAACTGCGGATCTTTCTGGATATTATCTGCATGGTGATAATTATCAGTTAAAGTAATATATAAATCCTCAGACTGCCCTGTGTCAAAATCTGCATTTCCTGAGAAGTCATTGTTGTAAAGATTGACAGTAGAGCCTATATGATTTCCGTTAGCATCAGAGTAAGCATATAGGTCATCACCAACATAGGCTGTGTTATCAAACAAGATGTTATTATATATATTTAGGGTTGCTGAGTCATAGTTTAACAATGCAAATACACCACCACCAGAATGAGCTGAATTTCCTGAGAATATATTATTTGTAATAGTTATTGTGCCTGAGTATGAACGTGCACGTACACCACCACCCCAATTAGCTGAATTTCCTGAGAATGTATTATTTACAATAGTTACTGTGCCAAAATGTGATCTTGCATATACACCACCACCAGAATGAGCTGAATTTCCTGAGAAT
>QMLA01000256.1 GCA_003646585.1 Deltaproteobacteria bacterium
CTCAACGTCCTGCCCAGGAAGGAGCCGAAACCCGCTCCGATCTGGGCGCTGCGACCCTCTCTGCCCCCCGAACCCCCGCTGCCGAGGGTCACCCCAGAGGCCAGGGCCTTGCTGACGGGGACCCTGCTCCTTATGTTGCCCTGTTTGCGATGATATGCCTCTATTACGGCATCGGTTCCGTGACCCTCCGCCTCAGGGGCGAACCTGTAAGCCAGCCACCCACTTATGATCCCTCCCAGAACCGGTACCAGCGGCAGCAGGAAGCGCCTGAAGGGAACCCCCAGCGGCGTAAATAACGGTTCCTCCCCCGCTGGATGGGGGGGGTAGTATCCGGCGAGGCCACCGAGCAGCAGGTGCTGCATCAATTGGCAGAGGTAATGGAAGACGACCGCCCCCGCTCCGGCTATAATGCCCACCAACAGGCAGAGGAAGAAAAAACGGGGATTGAGGCTGAATATTGCCCTTGGCCGAAGATCCATGGCATTTAGATTCTTGCTTTAACTCCTAACAGAAAGGGTTGTCAAGAATCGGGGGAAATCCTCGGGGATGCCGAAAGGAGAAAGCCCTTCCTCTCGCCGGAAAGCAGCTTCACACAGACCTGGACCACCCTGGGATCGTACAGCTTCCCCTGGTTCTTGCTGAGCTCATAAAGGGCCGCCTCAAGGCCGAGGGCATTCCTGTGGGGTCTGTTTGAAACGATTGCCTCAACCACATCTGCCACAGCAAGGACGCGAGCCTCTAAAATTATCTGATCGCCCTTTAACCCTCTCGGGTATCCCGAACCGTCGAGCCTTTCGTGATGCTGATAGATCACCTCCGGAATGGGCTGGGGGAGCCCCGCCTTCCTCACCAGATTGTACCCCAGCACAGGGTGCATCTTTATGAGCTTCATCTCGTTCCTTTCAAGGACACATGGCTTGCCCAGGATTTCTACAGGTAGACCTATCTTGCCCACATCGTGGATGAGGGCGGCAATATAAAGCTTCTCCAGACTCTCGACATCGAGCCCCAGTTCCCAGCCCATGGCCCTCGTAAGTTCCGCCACCCTTTCATGGTGGCCGGCGGTATAGGGATCGTGCATCTCCACTGCTGCCGAAAGGACCCTCGCAATGGCGACGACAAGTTGCTTTGCGTCCTCCAAGGAATAGCTCCAAATTTAAGTAAAGTACAAGCAAATTCTAATGCCAAACACGTAAAAACGGCAAGCTCATTCGTACAGGAAACAGGCAACCCAGTGTCCGGGGGCAACCTCCTTTGCAGGAGGATTAGCATCCCTGCAAGGTGCCCAGGCCCTCGGACACCGGGGGAGGAACGGACACCCCCTGGGTTTCGCGGTGGGACTGGGAGGATCCCCTGAAAAGGGGGGGAGGATCCTTTTCCCCACTTCCAGAGACGGAACGGCCCGAAGGAGGCCTTCGGTGTAAGGGTGAAGGGGCCTCTTGAGCACCTCCTCTTTGGGACCCATCTCCACGATTTTCCCCAGGTACATGACCGCAATGCGCGTGGCTATGTATCCCACCACGTTGATGTCGTGGGATATGAACAGGTATGTGAGATTCAGGCTCTCCTGCAGTTCAACGAAGAGCCTGAGAATCTGGGCCTGCACGGAAACATCAAGGGCGCTCAGGGGCTCGTCGGCCACGATAAAGGCGGGGTTGAGGGCGATGGCACGGGCGATGACGATCCTCTGCCTCTGTCCGCCGCTGAACTCGTGAGGATATCGGTAGAGGGAATCCTCGGGAAGACCCACCTTCTGGAGGAGTTCCCTGACCTTCTCCAGCCTCTCCCTTCTCCCCTTCAGGATCCCGTGGATCAGGAAGGGTTCAGAAAGGATATCCAGCACCTTTTTCCTGGGATTCAGGGAATTGTAAGGATCCTGGAAGACTATCTGCATCTTTCTCCTGAAGGGCTTGAGCTCAACGGGTGGAAGGGCCGTGAGATCCTGACCATCGAAAAATACCTTTCCTTCTGTGGGATCCTCAAGCCTTATGATGACCCTTCCCAGGGTGGATTTCCCGCAGCCGGATTCACCGACAAGGCCGAGGGTTTCACCCTCCTGGATCTCCAGATCGACCCCATCGATGGCGCATATCTCCACCCTTGGGCTGAAAAGGCCCTTGCGGAGTTTGTAAATCTTCTTCAATCCCCTCGTCTCAATTAGCTTCCGCATAAAGCCAGCACCTTACCCAGCGTCCCTCCGAAGGCAAGAAAGGCGGAGGAGACCTGTGGCATATATCAACGGATTCCTGACAACGGGGGTGGAAAGGGCAACCGTCGATTTTATCGAAGGCCGAAGGGATGCTTCCGGGGATGGACTCAATGGGTTCCAGAGGGTTCCGGGGTACCGAGGCCAGCAGCCCACGGGTGTAAGGGTGGAAGGGATCCCTTATGATCTCCCCCGTAGGTCCGTATTCGATCACCTTCCCCAGATACATGACCGCAATCTCATCGGCACAGGATGCGACAATCCCCAGGTTATGGGTTATCAAAATCAGGGAAAGGCCCCTTTCCTCTTTCAACTGCAAAAGCAGGTCCAGGATCTGCGCCTGGATAGAGACGTCCAGGGCTGTAGTCGGCTCATCGGCGATGAGCAGGCTCGGGTTACCCGCAAGGGCCATTGCTATCACAACCCTCTGTTTCATAC
>QMLA01000257.1 GCA_003646585.1 Deltaproteobacteria bacterium
CAACAAATCTGCCCACTAGCTCGTTCACACCTTCCCAGTTGACATCCAGCACTCCTAAATACCATAATCCAAACACGGGCAGAAGCATGAAGCCAATTGCTACCAGGACCCACTTAGCAGCCTTCCTTATCGCATAGCCTATAAGTCCACCAACAACAAAGCCTCCCACAGCTTGCAGCGCCAGCGTTGAGGCATCCAACCTACTCACCACTTAAAATCTCTTCAATAATGTCTTTATGCTTTTTCGATTCAGCCTTCTCCTTCTCCTCCCTAGCCTTCCGCCTCTTCAGAATCAGCTTTATGTTCCTCACAGTGAACGGGCTTATGCCTAGCCTCTTCGCAATCTCACCGCTTCTAGTGATGCCACGCTTCATAAGGTACTCTACGGCGGCAATAAGCTCCTCTCGATACCTATAGAACCCGTCTACGATAGGACCCCTATTCTTCTTCTTACTCAAGCACCTACACCCATGTTTATACATGCAACCCAACAGTTATAAAGAGTATTGGTAGTTGCACTAGGCTCCGTAGGAGCAAATCGTATCCTCTCTAAGATAGCTAGGTAAAAGACTTGGCTCGGATCCCCACTTTAAGGGACTTGGGTTCCTGGCTCCATGAGGTGGGTTCTCTCAGAATCTAGTGGCACTGATGAGAGCCTAGAGTGGTTACACTAGTGCCAGCAGCAAAAGCATGTGAGCTAGCACGATAACCACGTTGTGTGCAAGGCTGCCTGTTCTTAGTGGTCCTCTAACTCTGTGGTTACAGATGTAGCTGCCGGTTACAGTTGTAGCGTCTAAAACAACGTGGTGGGCATAGGCTAGACCGAGGGCCAGTAGACACTCTGAAACTACTCCCAGTATGATTAAGGGGGCTGCTACAGCGAGGTTGTGCGCATATTTGCTTCTATGAGGTAAGTTTAGCCAAGATTCAAGGAGATCCGGCAGTATGGAACCTACTAGGGAGAACAGTACAAAACCTAGTGTTAGAGGAAAAAACCTTGATAAAGCTGCAAGTATCAGGGTAATGCCTGCTATATGTGTATACCATTTCATAGCTTATCTCTCGCATGGAAACCTGGGAATCTTAGCTCCTTCCTTAATAGCTTCATCGAGTTCTTCTTTCGTGAACCTCATAAACTTTGAGAGCTTTTTGCGGTAGAATATGCATGCTAGGATCTCAAGCTCTGGTGTTATTACGAAGCTTGAGATTCCTGCTGGGCAGTTATCGCTTACATAGATTCCATCGTTGCTTTGCAGCTCTTTGAGCTGATGCTGATTGGGTTTAAGCTCTGGAGCACCTCTAACAGGCATCACAAGTATGGGTACATCGCTTAAGCCATTGCTGTTTAGAAACCTCCTAAGCTCCAGGATATCTTGAATGTTGTCCTTCATAGCTGTTGAGCGTATTACCACTGGTATTCCGTACCTTGTTGCGAGGGCTACAAGCTTCATTGCGTTGTTGAAGAGACCCTTGACACCTCTTGTCCTGTCATGTTGTTCGCCAAAGTAGTCTATGCTCAGCTCGATTACATCCGGTCTGGAGTTCAGCGTGTTCCCTATGTTGAAAGCATTGGTTACAACTGTAACCGTGTACCCAAGCCTCCTCGCCGCATCAACGTAGTCCTTGAGGAAGGGTACTGTTCCTGGCTCTCCACCACTTAGAACAGCGGCATATTCGTCATCATCAAAGTACCTCCTAAAAACCTCTAGTACTCGCTTGTAGTCTGTTAGTGGAAGCAGCTTTCCTCTTAAGTTTAACTTCTTTATTGGACAGAAAGAACAGTTGCATGGACATGTATATGTTATTTCAAATATTACTTGAACCATTTCAACACAATCCCACTTTCTTCAATAGCTTCTTTATTTCTCCACTCCACATTGAGTGGCCTTTCCCCTTATCTTCATTGCTACTCCAAGAATAGTTGAGGCTCTCCTCCGTTTTCTGCTTCCTCCCTATGAAGCGCATTTCAACACCTCGGAATTGAATTTGGCAACAAGATATATTAAAGATGTGCTTGTAAAACAGGATAGTGGGTGTTAAACGTGCAGCGTGTAGCCCTCTTCTTGGCAGGGTTTACAGTTGGCTTTGCTGTTAACATGTTGCTTCTATCTGAGTTTACTGCGCAGATTGCTACGGGCTACCCGTTGTTCTTCATGGCTGGGCTCGCTGCCGCAATGTTTGCTAGCGGGATGCTGCTTGGCAGAAAAATTGCTCCAAAGTCCCAGGAGATGAGGCTGACAGGCAGAGTCTTCGACTTTCCTCAGGGCTCAGTGATGGTTGAGGTGGCTCTAAGGAGGATGAGGTCGATACTCCCGACGAAGGTGACGCAAGAATGAGCAGTGTGGATGTGCACGTAATAGCAGAGAGGGTCTCTGAGGTAGTCAACAGGCACTTGCTGGAAATCCATAGGAGGGTAGATGCCCTTGAGTCGAAGGTTAAAAAGCTTGAGCTGGATGTTGACACGCTTAGATCGCAGATGATAGAGTCCATTGTCCGCAGTGCTCTGTCAATAAAGCTGGAGGACATGGCTACAGCGGTAGCCGTCAAGGTCTCTTCAAGCTTCAGCGACACCGCAAGGGAGGTTGCAGAGGCAGCTAGGGAGCTGAAGGAGGTTGCATCAAGCATCAGGGGTGCTGCAG
>QMLA01000258.1 GCA_003646585.1 Deltaproteobacteria bacterium
AGAATCGGGTAAGGCTTAATTCTAGCTTAGTTTAAAGTGATGTGGATACCGATGGGCGAAGACGTTAGAATTGGAGTTTTCATATGTCATTGTGGCGGCAATATAAGTCAAGTCATTGATGTGGAGAGAGCTAGAGCCGAAGTATCGAGACTTGAAGGTGTTGTAACAGCATTGGACTACGAGCATCTATGTAGCAAAGCCGGTTTAGACATGATTAAGAATGTTGTAAAGGAGTTTAACCTCAATAGAGTTGTTGTAGCTTCATGCTCACCACTCATGCACCTTCAAACTTTTAGAAGCGCTGCCGAAGAAGCAGGGTTAAACCCCTATCTCTTAGAGATGGTCAACATAAGAGAGCATGACTCATGGGTTCACAGCGATAAGGAGAAAGCAACGCTGAAAGCCATTGACCTCATAAGAGGGGCTGTAATGAGGGCAAAACGCCTTGAGGCATTGACGTCGGAGAGAAGGCCCGTAAAGCAGAGCGTGCTAGTTGTAGGTGGAGGCGTTGCAGGGATATTCGCTTCGCTAGACTTGGCATCCAAAGGCTATCAAGTGTACTTAATTGATAAAGCTCCAAGCATTGGAGGGCACATGATGCAGTTAAGCAAGACATTTCCAACATTAGACTGCTCAACATGTATTCTCGCTCCTAGAATGGTTGAAGTCGCTCGTAATCCCAACATTAAGCTGATGACGTTAACGACCGTTGAGAACGTTGAAGGCTATCCAGGAGACTTTAAAGTAACGCTTAGAGTCAAACCAAGATTCGTGGATGTTGAGAAATGCGTTGCATGCGGTGAATGCAGCAAGGTATGCCCCGTAACAGTGCCTAGTGAATTCGATGAGGGGTTGACGAAGCGTAAGGCAATATACCAGCCTTTCCCTCAAGCAGTTCCAAGCGCCTACACGATAGATCCATCTGCATGTAAGAAATGCGGCGCTTGCACTAAGGTGTGCAAGGGCAAAGCCATAAATCTTGACGATAAGGAAAAGATCGTAGAAATCAACGTGGGAGCTATAATAATAGCCACAGGCTACGACCTCATGAAGCCTAATAGGCTTGAGTTAGGCTACGGTCAACATCCAGACATCATAACGAACCTCCAATTCGAGAGGCTATTCGTTCAAGGAATAGTTAAGCCATCAAACGGAAAAATGCCAAGCAAAGTAGCCTTCATACTTTGTGTTGGAAGCCGAGACCCTCATAGAGGAGTGCCTTATTGCAGCAAGATATGCTGTATGATAGCATTAAAGCAAGCATTAATACTCAAAGAAATGGTTCCAGGGTCAGATGCATGGATCTTCTATACGGACATCAGGGCTTCGGGAAAATGGTACGAAGAGTTTTATGCTAAGGCTAGAGAGCATGGGGTTAAGTTCATTAGAGGTAGAGTTGCAGAAGTCATACCTGAAGGGGATAAGCTCATAGTCAAAGCCGAAGACACATCACTAGGCGTTCAATTAGAAGAGGAATTCGACATGGTGGTACTAAGCCCAGCATTGCTGCCACCCAAAGACTTGGAGGTCTTCGATAAACTCATGGGTATAGGGCGAGGCCCTGATGGCTTCCTAGTAGAGAGACACTACAAGCTTGATCCCGTAGACTCCACTAAAAGCGGAATATATGCTTGCGGATGTGTTCTCGGCCCGAAGGATGTGAGGGAGAGTGTCGTAGAGGCATTAGCGGCATCAGCTAAAGTCTCAAGCTTCCTCGGCAAGGGCGAGACGACAATAAGCCCAGAAGTAGCCTTCGTAATAGAGGATTTATGCAATGGATGTGGCCAATGCCTAGAAAAATGCCCTACAAAGGCGATAACAATAACCAATGGCAAAGCAACCATAAGCTCCCTATCATGCATTGGATGTGGGTTATGCATACCATCATGTCCTACTAGCGCCATAGACCTTAAAAACAACACTAATGAGCAGTTAATGGCCAAAATAGCTGGAATAGCCCAAGGCTCTTTAAAGCCTAAGATAATAGCGTTTGCCGAGAAAACGACGGCTTACAGGGCAATTGACATGTATGGTCTAGATCGAAGACAATACTCTCCAAGCATATGCATAGTTGAAGTACCCTCATGTGGCAGGATCACAATAAGACATGTAGCAGCAGCATTTGCTTATGGAGCTGATGGCGTCTTATTCATAGAGGGTGAAGATTCACCACTAGGGGTCGATGGTCTAAGAGATCTAGTTAACAAGTTTAGAGCTGAGTTAAGAAAGTTTGGCGTTGAAGCTGGAAGATTCATGACATTATCCATAACACTACCACAATACTATAAGCTATCAGCTTTTGACACGTTTGCCAATAGAATCGAGAAGATGAGGCCCATAAGCGAAGAAGTCAAGGTAAAGCTAAAGGAGGCGTTTAACCTTGACTAGAAGAGCAAGCATAATGAAAGGCGAAGTAGACCACAGATTTTCAAGTGAAGTTGCCAAGCAACCCATTGAGATACATTTGGACATGTGTCTTCAATGCGGCGTATGCGCTGGGTCATGTCCAATAGCGTTCGCCATGGATTACACCCCTAGGGAGATCATGGAGCTAGTGAAATTAGGATTGAGAGATAGAGCATTGATGTGCAAAGCAATATGGCTCTGTAGTGGATGCTATGCATGTAGCGATAGATGC
>QMLA01000259.1 GCA_003646585.1 Deltaproteobacteria bacterium
CCTCAAGTTCTCTCATGAGGAACGTCTCCCACCATGCCATCTCCTTGAGCTTATTTTGGCGGGGTCGGGGTATGTCCACCTCGAAGATGGCCTTTATGCGGCCGGGTCTGGGGGTAAGGAGGGCGATCCTTGAACCCAGAAGGAGCGCCTCTCTGAGGTTGTGGGTCACAAAGATGATGGTCTTATGGTAATGCATCCATATCTTCTCCAGTTCCCCCTGGAGCCTCGATCGCGTTATGGCGTCCACCGAGGCGAAGGGCTCATCCATCAGGAGCACGAGGGGATCAACGGCCAAGGCCCTCGCCAGGGCGACCCGCTGTCGCATCCCACCGGAGAGCTCGTGGGGGTAATGGTCATCAAATCCCTGAAGGCCCATCACCGCTATGAACCTCTCTGAGACCTTCCTCCTTTCCCCTTTCGGGACCCCCATTACCTTGAGGCCAAATTCGATGTTCTCCCTCACGGTGAGCCAGGGAAAAAGGTGCGGTTCCTGAAAGATCAGCACCCTCTCCCTGCCCCAACCCCTTATCCTTTCTCCCCGGAGGATGACTTCCCCCCGGTCGGCCTTCTCGAGACCCGCAATGATTTGAAGCAGCGTGCTCTTGCCGCATCCCGAGGGGCCCACCATCACCATGAACTCCCCTTCCCGCAGCGAAAATTCCACCCCCCTTAAGGCCTCAACGGGGCCGTTTGGTCCGCCAAAGGTCTTATGGACGTCCAAGACCTGCAAAAAACTCATGGGCGCCCAACCCCCTCCTCCACTTGAGGATCCTTCCCTGCAGGGTGCGGAACACCCCATCCATCCCGAAGCCCAGCAGCCCAACCGTTACCATCCCCACCAGCACATCCTCCGTCCTGAAGAGGTTCCTTGCCTCGATCATCATGAAGCCTATGCCGCTTTCCACGGCCACCATCTCAGAGGCTATCACGCACATCCAGGCCAGGGCCAGGCCTATCCTCAACTGGGCAAAGATCGCCGGCATCAGGGAGGGGAGCACTATGTGGAGGACGGCCTGAAAGGGAGTGGCCCCGAGGGTCAGGCCCACTTTCACCAGCTCCTTGTTCACCCCCCTGGTTGCCGAAAGGATCCCCAGAAGTATCGCAAACACAGTCCCTATGAAGATTATGAAGATCGCAGGGGCATCGCCTATCCCAAACCAGAGGATCGCCAAAGGGATCTAGGCAGGAGGGGAAAGGGGTCTGAAGAGATGGATAAGGGAATCGACGTATTGTTCAAGCTGTGGCAGAAGCCCAAGGAGAATTCCCAGAGACAGGGAAACGCCGACAGCAAGGGAAAACCCCACCATTACTCTCCACAGGCTTGCCCCCGCATGTCCGATCAGTTCCCCTTCCATCAGGAGCACCCATCCCCTGTAAAGGACACGGCTTATCGGTGGGAGCAAAAGGGGATCGATCACCTCGGCCCGAGGCAGAAACTCCCAGAGAAGCAAAAACAGCATTATCGCGAGCCCCTTCTTTAGACCCCTGCCCATTCCCTTACCTTGTCACCTCCTTAAGGAATCCGAGCTCAAGGAGTTCCCCCTGAGGAGGAATCTCCTCTATCAATCCATAGCGCTTCATCAACTGCGCCATCCTCATGACCTCATCGGGATAGACCTCATAGGAGATCGACATCTTTTGGGAGCCGAGGGACTCAAGCACCACACCCGGATCAAAGCCCTTCATGTATTCGCAGATAATGTGGGCCGTCTCCTCTGGATGGTCATTGGCATACCTTACGGCCTCTACATGCACCTTGAGGATCTTCTGGAGGGTGTGGGGGGATCTTTCGATAAACTCCTTATGGGCTACCACCACGCAGCAGGGATGGGCCTTCCAGAAGGCCGTGTAATAACACAGGATTTTGCCCCATCCCGAAAGCTCCGCCTCGGTCATAAAGGGCTCGGTATTGGAGGTGGCATCAAGTTGCCCTGTCTTAAGGGCACTGATCATATCGCCCAGCTTCATGAAGTAAAAGATTCGCAGGTCCCTTTTTGGATCAATTCCTTCCTCCTCAAGGGCATAAAGGAGAAGGACATCGAGGATCGAGGCCCTTATGGTGGCTATCCTCTTCCCCACCAGGTCCTTCAGCCCCTTCATCCCGGAATCCCTCCTCACCAAGATCCCATCGCTGCCCCTTCCGGTCATGGCCACAATCTTAATGGGAACCCGATGGGCTATGGCCGCAATGGCCGTCGTTATGGGGAAGGCACCCAATTGGAACTGCTTGCGTTTCAGACCCTCGACGATTTCGGTGTTGGAGGGAATGAGCAGTACCCTCGCCTCGATGCCTTCCTTTTCGTAAAGGCGCAGCTTGTCGGCAATATAAAAGGGGGAATGATCATTGGCAGTCCTAATGGCAATGAGGACCTGACCTCCTCCCAAAAAGGGGATCAACAGACACAAAACCATTCCCAGAAGAAACCCCATCATCTTTCACCTCCTTCGACCTAATTAAAAAGGGCACCCAGCCTGGCTGGGTGCCCTCTGAAGGCTGACATACCAGGCAGATAAAGATTTTTCCTATGCTCTCGATCTTGTCAAGATCCACCCGGTAAGGGGTAAAGACACATAGGTACCAGTTTTGAGGTGGAAGGGGAAGGTGAGAAGTTTCGGATTGACCTCTCTCAGCAGGGC
>QMLA01000260.1 GCA_003646585.1 Deltaproteobacteria bacterium
CATCCAGGATACGATCCAGCCAATCGGGCTCCCGTTGCTTCTTTGCCTTTCTCATCCTCTCACCTCCTATACACAATTTTTTTCTGGTACTCCCCAAGAAGTTTACTGCTTTATTTAAGAAGGCCAAGGTGAAGATCAGTGTAGGGGAAAGAGGTTTTAGGGACAACTTGGTGATGGAGAAGTTTTGGAGGAGCTACAAATGGGAATTTTTGTATTTGAGGGACAGGCTTGGACTTAAGAAGCTGAGAGAGGTTACGAGGCAGTGGGTTAAGTATTATAACGGAGAGAGACCACATCAATCCTTGGGCTACTTGACGCCTGATGAGGTTTATTATGGAAGAAGGAGCAAACTGGCTGCGTGAACAAAATTTGCCTCATATCCTGTCAAAAAAACGGGGAGCACTTCATTCTACTAAAGGCTTTCGTTGAAGCTCCGCTTTCCCTATAAGTTTGATCCCTTCCAATAGCAAACTATATCACCGCCTTTATCAAGTCTTCACCACTTCCACCATCCCGAACCCCTGGCTGTTCTTTGAGCCAAGACCGGTATCGTAAGCCAGGCTGAAGTAGGGCCCGGGGAGGTGGAGCTCGTAGATTCCAGTCCACCCCTTGATCACCGTGCCTTTGAACAGCGCTATTACCTCGTTGTGCTTGCTCACCCTCAAGGGCTTGATATAAGCCCCCTCCATGGTCGGGGGCTCTTCGCCCTTGTGGAGCGCGGTCCACTTGCGCTTGAGGTTTTCGAGGATCTTCTCCTGAAAATCCCGTTCCCAAGGGTTGTAGTAGTAGGTTTTCTTTTTACCACTTGCATCCCTTAGGGTGCTGTAGACAACGATAGGGGAAAGCGCCCGCACGATCACCGGACCCGAGACCTCAACCGGCATCTCCACTTCCACAGCGGTAAACAAACACGAAGTACCACTTAACTTGACCTCCTGCCGTCGGACGAGATAAACGGCCAGTGATTCCAAAAGCCTCACGTCCGCTGAACCAATCTTTAAACGAATAGGCCCCTTGAAGGTAATGGTCTTCCTTTCAGGGTCATACTCACGATCGCGACAAAGAAGCCGCGAGAAAGTAAAGAGCTTAAAGCGTCTCTTACCGTAGCCATAACCCCCGTTGTGAAGCCACTCGGCCAGAGCCTTGTCAAGGCTCCTATAAATCATGGCCTGTACCAAGTGATTGTAATGAATAGGCAACCGGAGAGAACCACCCGCCGGGAAGAACTCAAGGGCAATCCTCATAACTTACAAACGTTATATACTTCATAGAAACCTTTTTGACAACCCCTGGTTTGAAAAGGCGAACGCTTAAAGGATTCCCCGATAAAGGAGGAAAAGGCCCGCTGTCCAGAGCATGACGAAGGCTGTGGCCTTCCATAGGTAGCGATAGATCCCCAGGAAATCGGCATCAAAGTAATCCTTGGTGACCAAAAGACAGAGATGCATGGGGGTCAACATCATTCCCATGTAGCCGAAACCATAGGCCAAAAGGCCATAGGGGATGACCTCCCCAGGGGGAATGAGGGACAGCAGCAGGGGAAAGGAGGTCCCGACAAAGCCAAAGGCAATGCCTGTTACAAGACCGGATACAAAGGGCAACATGGCGATGATGAGGAGGGGGTGAATACCATAAAGGCTCAATTCACCCCGCACCACTTCCATGATCGAGCTTCTCATTAGGACGCCCTTGAAGGCCATTATGCCGAAGATGATCATTGCCATTCGGAGGAGGGAGGACTTAAGCACACCCTCCAAGAAGTCCCTCACCCCAAGGTCGTTCCTCCACATCACCCATCCTATGGCAGCCACCAATCCCAGGGAGAAGCCGAAATGTTTGGGAGAGGGCAAGGGCAAAAGGTCCCTGAGAAGGGGATGGAAGGCCTGTCCCCCAAAAAGCAGGATCAGAAGTAGCATTATGGGCATGACCTCCCTGAGGAAGGCAGCCAGAGAAGCCCTTTCCTTCGGCGCGGCCCCCTCAGTCCCCGGCACATGGCGGACAATGAAGAAAAGCCCTCCCAAGATGGCCCCAAGGGGTAAAGGGGATTGGGCCAGGATCAATTTCCAGGTCTCAACTCCGAGGAGCGACACCGCCAGGATGAAACCGGGATAAAGGGGCCACCAGTACTCCCATATGTGACGGAACCAGTAATTTACGGCCGCCATAAGCGGGGAACGCTCACCGGAGGGATAACTCTGCCGGACCATAGGGGCCGAAAACAACGCCCCACCCGGCATCGGCAAAAGGCCAATTAGGGCTGGCATGGCCAGGGTCGTAAACCTGCGGCTTGGACCAAGGAAACTAAAGGTCTCAACGATCCTCCGAAGTTGACCGGATCGTTCCAGAAGGTTGCTCAAGACCAAAATCGCCCCGATGATCGCAGAAAGCCAGAGGGTCTGGGGGGAAACCACCTCCCCAAGGACGATCCCACGGCCGACCTGCTGAAGAAGGCCGAACCCCTAGGGAACGGCCATGCGCCGGTGAGATGCGATTTTCCTCAGGAGGTCCTGAAGGATGAGAGTCTCCGCCAGGCTGCTGCGAGCTGCTCATCAAAAGTAACCAGCGGAACCCCCATGGTCCGGGCCAGGAGAAGGTAGGTTGCGTCGTAGGTGCTGAGACCTATCC
>QMLA01000261.1 GCA_003646585.1 Deltaproteobacteria bacterium
GGGCTTAGCGATTATGAGGAAGTGGCGCATTATGGGAGCAAGCCGAACGAGAAGGACAGTGATGGAGACACGCTTCCTGATGGGCTTGAAGTAGGCATTTACGGGACAAGCCCCGGGGAAGCAGATACAGATGGAGATGGAATAAGTGATGCAGAGGAGATGTTTACTTATTTTACAGATCCGAAGCTGAGAGACACAGACCAAGATGGAGCAGGTGATTATGAGGAAGTGGAGAGAGGGACAGACCCTCTGGATTTGTCATCAAAGCCTTCTGAATTTGTAGAGGTAGATGATATAAGGGATCTGCAGGTAAGAGTTTCATCAGGGGAAGCGGTTATAAGGTTTACCACAGGCAAGTCAGTAAGAGCGCGGATATTATACGGGGAGAGTAGATTTTATGCAGGCGAAGTAGTAGAGGAAGGATACACTATAACGCATGAGCTTGTATTGGAAGGGTTAAGGCCAGGGACAAGGTATCATTATTTTATAATACTTGAAGAAGAGAGCGGATATAGCGAAGGGACATATGACAGGATGTTCAGGACAAGAGAAGACAGTGATGACACAACAGCGCCGGTTATAGAGGTAATATTTCCAAAAGATGGTTCAGGAACAACGGCATCAGTTATTAATGTTACAGGAAGAGTTGACGACCGTTATGCTGAGATAAAAGTAAATGGAAGAGAGGCTATTCTTTCTGGAAAGAATTTCTACTTCAAAGGGCTTCAGCTTGAGCCTGGCTGGAACACAATAGAAATAAGAGCTAAAGATACTGCTGGCAATACAAGTATTGAAGAGACAAGTGTATATTACAGCAAAGCGCCGTCAGTAAAGATAACCTCATCGAACATACCAGAAGGTAGTATTCAGGGAGTTCCAGAACAATTTGAAGGCACATGGGAAGGAGAGAACGCGCGAATTCTTATTAATGGGAAGGAATGCAAAGTTTATACTGACGGCACATGGGTGGGCCCAAAGAATATTTCAGAGCTTGAAGCTAAAGAGTTAGGAATAGGAGAAGATGACAATGATTATCTTATAATAAGGCCTGGAATCACTGCTTTACATATTACAATAAGCAATGATGGGACACCGATTGAAAAAACACTTTCTGAAGGTGAAGGTGGCGGAGGAAGCGCAGCAGAGAAATATGAAGAAGTGAAGCTTTTTGAGATAGGAGGCATACCGGTAAGCGGGTTTACATACTTTTCAGGATCACCATTTTATATAGAAAGGATAAGGATAGAAGAGAAGAGCGAGTATAGTCTAAATATACCATATGACCCTAAGGGTATATATCCGGTAAATAAAAGGTATAGATACAAAATAGAGGAGAAGTATGGAGGGATACTTACGAAGGATAGCGGTTACACAGATGAGATACCGTATAAAGAGGGGAGTTATTTTGAAATAAACTTTATTCCTTATGGAATAAACATGAAATATCGTAGTGGAGTAACAGGTTTTACGATAGAGGTTCCGAGTATAAGTGGAGATAGAGGAGAGAAATACCCATTAAGCATAGTATTGAGGGATGTATATTTTGATACTTATGGGGGTGGGCAAAGTTTTCCTCCTCCTACAACAGAGCCATGGGAATACAGGATAAACAACTGTATATTAGCAGAATATGGAGATGGGAGCAAGCCATGGAGCAAAGATTATTATATAGTATTTAAGGATTATCCATTGAAGAGTTTATACCCATTGCAGGTAACAAAGCGTCCATACAGATGTGGGTTTATTGCATATGGTGATGGTTACTTTAGTTCATTTGTTTACACAGGGTGGATAGATATAAGTTCAGTAGAGATCTTGCCGCTTGTGGATCTTCAGGCAGACATAGATGGGGATCGAGATATAGACGAAGATGACCAGAATCTTGAGATAGAAAAACCTGGTTTATTGATCCCAATAAATGATGACGATGATGACAAAGATGATATAATAGACATAAAAGATACAGATAATACAGAAGAAGATGACTTAATCAGGTGCTATATGGTGCTTAGCAGTTACATAACAAAAGAGGGGAAGGTAATATTACAGAGGATGAATGATAAGATCAAAGTCTGGAGAGATAGAGAGAAGAAAGACTTACTTCTTCCAAACATTACTCCTTCAGCTGAAGAAGATGAAAGCACAGTAATTTGGGATCTGGCAGTAGATAGTGATAGGCAGCAATTTTTAAGGCTAAGGGATAGCTTATTCATAGAAGGTTATGAAGTATCAGATGAAAGTGGAGATACAGGGTTGGTTCTCACCTACCGTCCAATAAGGCCTCTTTCAGGAGGGGTGCTGGAAGATATTGTGGATACGATGATGGGGACGGTTGTGAAGGTGGAGAAAGTAGAGTTAGTCAGTGGAGCAACTGTAATTGGAGATGGAGAAAATACTCCTGATAATCTGGATATTTGTGCAGCAATAAAAGCAGATGACAAAAATGTAATAGTTAAAGCTATATTGGTTCCTAATATACCTGAAACTACAGTGTCTGCTGATTTTATAAAATGGTCTGATGGAGAAGAAGTTGAAGGACATCCATTACAAAGAAAAGTTACAAGATCTAATTGGAAAAAATATATGTTACAAGCATCTACTTCTGGAATAACTGAAAAAACCC
>QMLA01000262.1 GCA_003646585.1 Deltaproteobacteria bacterium
GAGGCTGTTGTTGAACTCGACGATTTCTCTGAGCGATCGGAAGTTCCTGCCCAGGAATTCCTTTCTTCTCCCCTCAGGGGGTACCGATGGAAATTCCTCCTGCAGCACCCCCTCCAGTAACCTCCAGTTCCCTCCCCGCCATCCGTAAATGGCCTGTTTCTGATCGCCGACATAAAGGAAGGTTCCCCCTTCCGAGAGGGCGTTCTCGATGATGGGCCTCAAGGTGTGCCACTGGCTGTCGGCCGTGTCCTGGAACTCATCTATCAGGATGTGCCTTATGGGGAACCCGAGCTTGTAAAGGGCATAAGGGACCCCTTCTCGCTCAAGGTGTTCCTTGAGGAGGCGATTCCAGTCGCCACCCAGCAGGAGCCCCTCCTGCCTTGTCATCCGGTCGAGCTCCTCGCGGAGATGGCCCAAAAGTTCCACATAAGGCCTGAGCCTCGCCCTGGCCCTCTCCCTGAGATACTGATCCCTCAGGCGGATGAGCTCAAGGTAGAGGAGCTTGACGCTCCCCGATGGTCCCTTGAGGCCCCTTCCCCTCCAAAAGGCATAATCCCCGTCGAGGTGCCTCATCGGTGCCTCAAGGATTTCCCTCGCCTTTCCCCTGCCATAGTCGGAGGGCTTAAGGCACAAAAGGAGCCTCCGAGCCAGCTCCTCGATCCTCCTCCCCATTTCCTCCAGGTCGGAATCCCCGGAGACGGTGAGGTCCCCCTTTTCGAAGAGTTCCTTGACCCTCTGCCTGAGGGATGTTTCCACCTTCAGGCCGCTCCTTTTTTCCAGCTCAAGGAAGCACCTGAGCAGTTCCGAGAGCACCCTCTCCAGTTCCGATCCCTTTCCCCACTGGATCCTGGCGAGGATCCTGTCGAAGCACCGATCCAGGATCTCATCCCTGTTGAAGGTGACCTCCAGTTCGGGTTGTCTGCCGAGCTCAAAGGCCAGGGCCTTCACGAAGGTGAAGACCAGGCTGTCGATGGTCCGGACCTGCAGGTCTCCGTAACGCTCCAGGATGAGCTCCAGCCATCCTCTGGCCAGCTCCTGTTCCATCCCCTGCTGCAAACCGAGGGCATTCCTCTTCAATTCCCCGATGATCCTCTCCCTCATCTCCTGGGCGGCCTTGTTGGTGAAGGTTATGGCGACGATCTGTCTCAGGCGCTCCCTATGGGGAGGAGAGGAGGAGAGAAGGGCGAGGAATTCCCTCGTCAACCGGTGGGTCTTGCCAGCCCCTGCGGATGCCTTGAGACAGAGGATCGAGGGCGAACCTCCCATCTTCCCAGGATCATTATCCCACAGCGAGGGTTCGAGTCATAGGGGTCCAATTTACATGGCGTCCCTTGTGTGATAAACCCTCCAGAGCGGCGATGGATTTGCTGGAGGAGAAAAGAAGGAGGGTCAAGCAGGGTCCCCTGCCCAGGCATGTGGCCATAATCATGGATGGCAATGCCCGCTGGGCGGAAAGGAGGGGGCTCCCGAGGATAGAGGGCTACTCAAAGGGAATCGAGGCCGCCTGGAGGGTGGTGGAGGTGGCCGATGGCCTGGGCATAGAGGTCCTGACCCTTTATGCCTTTTCCAAGGAGAACTGGCACCGTCCAAGGGACGAGGTCGAGCAGTTGATGAAGTTGCTGGAGGATTATCTTCGGGCCGAAAAGGAGAGGTTCATTCGTTCGGGCATGAGGCTGAGGGTGCTCGGGGACCTGGATGATCTTCCCCTGACCGTTAGGGGTCTCCTCCTGGAGACCATCGATGCCACCCGGGAGCACACGGGGATGCTCGTGAATCTGGCCTTGAGTTACAGCGGCCGGTGGGAGATCGTCAGGGCCGTAAAGGAAGTGGCAGAGAGGGCAAGAAAGGGGGAACTTCTGCCCCAGGGGATAACCGAGGAGGTCTTTTCGGGATTCCTCCTCACCTCCGATCTGCCCGATCCCGACCTGATGATAAGGACAAGCGGGGAGAAGAGGCTCAGCAACTTCCTGCTCTGGCAGATGGCTTACACCGAATTTTACTTCACGGAAGTCCTGTGGCCCGATTTCGGGGAGGAACACTTCCTGGATGCGCTCCTGGATTTCCAGTCCAGGGAGAGGCGCTTCGGTTTGAGTCGCTCCCAGCTGAGGGAACGGAGGGAGATTTGAGGGAGAGGATCCTTTCAGCCCTGATCCTGGCTCCCCTCCTGATCCTGGCGGTGGCCCTTGGGCCAAAGGAGGTGCTTCTGGGGATCCTGGTCCTGGTGGCCGTTCTCGCCCAGAGGGAACTGCTGATGTTGACCACGGGGAGGAGTCCCTGGATATTGGTGCTTTTGGGGGTGCTTCCCCTCCTTGGGGCCTGGCGCGGACCCCTGGTGCTGCTCTTGGGGACGGTGATGGCGCTTTTGGGTTCGTGCCTTTACTCCCTCAGCAGATCCGAGCTCCAGGTGGGGTTTAAGACCTTTGTTCTTTTCGGTTTTGGGCTCCTTTACATAAGCCTGCCGCTGGCCTTCCTCCTCATGATCAGGGATCTTCCCGATGGCCTGAAGTGGCTCCTGGCCCTTGTGCTGGGCATCTGGTGTGGGGACAGCGCGGCCCTTTTCGCCGGGAGGATCTGGGGGAGGAGGCCCCTTGCCCCCAGGATAAGCCCCAAAAAGACCATAGA
>QMLA01000263.1 GCA_003646585.1 Deltaproteobacteria bacterium
CCTTCGAGGAGCCTGTTAATCGCCTCAAAGCCCCCCTTCCTAGCAACTATAAAGCCGTTTGGGTATAATCCGCTACGTATCTTCTCCTTGACCTTCCTTATGTAGTCTGGAGGATACCAGGCATCGGCGTCCGTGAAGACTATCCATTCATGCTTGGCCTTTAAGGCCCCCTCAAGCCTAGCGATCCCTATGGGCTTCTCGCCCGTGACTATTACTACTTCGTCTTCTGGGTCATGTTCAGGTATGAATAGCGGAGACCTTTCATCCCATGGAATCACTATCGATACTGGGACCACGCCAACACCGCTCCTCCTAAGACCGTGCTTAGCAATGGGGCGATCGGTATCGGTCTTGGCAGTGGCGGTGATGGCCTGGCGGTCTCCTCTCCAAGGAACACGGCTATGCTCATGTCAACCTCCAAGACCCTAGCTATCAGGGAGGCGTGAGGGTGATCCTTGCCTGGGCCTACAGTCCAATACTCTATCTCCTCCTCATACCTCCTCAACCTGTCCTGGTGAGCCTCAAGCGTATTCTTACCAGCCATCAATGATGCAATCGTCTGGTTCTCACATAAGAAGACGGCTCTAACGGCTCTACTATTAGGCCAGCAACACGGGTCACCAATGTAGAAGTAGAATGGCTCCCTGCTACCGTAGTACGCTAACGCGCCCTTTTCGATTAGGTGAGGGCCGAGCCTCCTAGCGGTTAAGCATGAGTTTAGGTGTACTATCCTGCCCTTGAAGAGGTCAACTCTAGGCGAGCCAACCCACAGGTACTTGGTCATGCACTCACATGTATACGTGTCAGGCGATCCATGGCCTACGGCCCATATAACTGCTGGGTCATAGGTCTTTATGGCCTCGTCTATCTTGTCTGGAACTGCATCTCCATCCTCTAGGACCACGATTTGATGCCAAGGCCTCCTACTTCGAGCTATTATCTCCTCCATCACACAGCTAGACCATCTCAAAAAGTGTCTCCAAGGCATGACAAAAAGATAGACGTTCATCTTAGGCATAGCTCACACCTCTACACTAAACATCCCCTTGTATCTCCATCTATTCTTCCTCAAGTCCTCCGCCAGCCATTCAAGTATCCTCATGAACTCTTCGTCAGACAACTCCTTGCTCCTCAGCTTCTCAAGGACTTCCTCTCGCCTCATCTTTATCGCCTCGCCAAGGCTAGAAGCCTCCTGGCGTGTTGCAGCTCGGCTTGGATCCACTGCATGCCGACTTGCGTTTGAGCCTCTATCTCCCTAAGGAGCTGTGACGGGGTGTACACCTTGGGGGGTATCATTAACGTGGCGATTAGGGGTTGCTCGGGCATTCTCTTTAAGATCTCCCTGAGCCTGATCTTAGCCAACTGGATTTCCTGTTGAAGCGTGGTTCCAAGAGAGCCCGCCTCAACCATCATTTGCAGCCTTTGCCCTAATGGCGAACCCCTCATGACTTCATGCAGTATCATCCTCGGGGTGTAGGCTACCCCGTTCACTATGACTATCGGCATGTCCTTCTCGATATTTGGCAATCTATCAAACCATCTCCTTATGACTGTCAGGGTCATGTTGCGACCACCTCCTCGACTTCAGTTCCAACCGTGAAGTATGAATACGCCACTCCTCCTCCAGCACCTATCAGGGCCCCCCATACCGCATATCTCTTTATTGGCTTGCCGAATATGAATGCGTAGGCGGCTAACGCTGGAGCTCCTATGCAAGCCCCTATGGCGGCGTTTTTGAGGTATTCCTCCCAAGGAAACCTCTTAGCTTTTCTAGGGCCAGTTATCTTGGGTTGCTCGCCTTCATAGGTCACAACTAGGTCAACTGTGAACCAGGTGTCGTGCCCACACCAAGGCTTCGGGGGCATGCAGGTCTCGATCTTAACTGTGTTTTCTCCATTCTTTAATATAGACATGACTTCGACGTCGAACGGCACGGAGCCATCAACATCTCTTATGTCCCCCTCCCAGACGACGTAATCGTTAAACCATATCTTCGGGTGGGCCCAGCAAAACATGGGGCCAGCCGTGGTCCTAACAGAGCCTCTCAACCTAGCATCTATGATCTTGGTCTTCTTTGGATCCCACTCGACCCTAGCCGGCAGGCTCTTACCAGCGCAACCCCAATAAGAGACGCTGAGCTTCTCATCCGCGAAGACGTGTATTATCTTCTCATACCTCTCACCGGAAACCCTCCTAACCTCAATGGGCAATACCACTGGGACGTACTTCAACCTCATCACTCCCTCTTTTCACCCCTTCTAAGCCATTCCTCGACCCTTTCTCTTGCGACTCCAGCTCCTCTCCTTATGGCTTCGACTGCCATTCTTCGCCCTAATTCCGTCCATATGAAGGGAGCTATCAGGAAGGTTCCCACGAAGAGCCCTGCTAGGAACTCCACAACTCCTGGATTGAAGGTTTTGACTGGGGCGTACTTGACTTCTCTGCTCATTCTTCCACCCCACTAAGACATCTACTTCCTCCTACTTATCATTTCTGTGACCAGCCATAAGGTCAGCACTAGGGTTAGCGGGCTAATTCTCCTCTGTGAGGCGTCGATCATGAGTGTTCCAGTTACTATCGGGGCGAAGGCTAGCTCCCGCATAGTGACTCCCTACGAG
>QMLA01000264.1 GCA_003646585.1 Deltaproteobacteria bacterium
GTCATGATGTACTTTAAGGGAGCTACCCAAACCCACTGTGAGGAGAACACGTCCAGCGCCTTGAGCTTTCGTCTAAATGTGTCAGACACGTCGAATATCTTGAAAGGCCTCAGGTTGAACCAGTTCCAGAGGTTTATCTCGAACTTATAGACTTCACCCTCATACTTAATCATCTTCAGGAACCTGTTCATTATGGAGTTCACCGCCAGGTGATCCCTATGGCCATCAAAGGAGGAATGATAGAACACCTTGTCCGGTTTCTTCTCCTCGAAGATTTCCTTAAGCCTCTTCATGACATCTGGGGTGAAATCTTCTTCTATCTTTCCGTCCCTCAATCCCAAGAAGTGCTCCTCTTTAATCCCTAAGATCCTTGCCGCCTTCCTCGCTTCCTTTCTCCTCATCCTCATAACCTCTTCTTTATCCTTCCAGAAGGGCCAGTTCTGCCCGTAGGAGAAGACGATGGAAGCCACTTCTTCTTCCTCGGCTAACTTGGCTATGGTGGCCCCCGCCCCGAGGACTTCATCGTCGGGGTGAGCTGCGCAAACTACTATCATGATTTGAAGAAGTGGCACTTCTTCATTATAAATATGATGGCAATCACGTATCCTATCAAGGCTCCTGCGAACACATCACTGAGATAGTGAGAGCCCAGGTAAACCCTGGAAAAGGCCACCAGAGAGGCCATGAGATATGAAAGTTTCTTCCTCTCGGGAAAAAAATGAGAGTAGAAAGTGGCCAGGAGAAAGGCATTAGAGGTGTGGCCAGAGGGGAAGGAATGTAAGAACTCCTCTGAACCGTAAAAAGGTCTCGGACGGGCTATGAGGAACTTCAAGGAGGTGACCAGGAATCCGTTGACTAACAGGGCGAGGAAGATGGAATATGTCCTCTTGTCCTTATTTATCGCTAAGGTCACGAGGAAAAAGGAGGAGAGGAACTCGAAGGAGAACAAAACGTCGAGGATGCCTGAAAGCACATCTAAAAGAGGATTTCGAAATAGGGAGTAGATGAGGAAGGAGAGGTATTCGTCCATCTCACCGCACTGCGATCATGGTTGTGGTCCTTCTTATGGCCTTGTTCCTTTTCCTGAGCCCGATGACGAAGTTTTGAAGGGCCTCCATGGAGTCCACTTCCACCTTGCATATGATATCGTATTCCCCGTAAACCACCGCCACGTCCTTCACCTCGCTCTTCTTCAGGAGCTGGGCAGCCACCTTGTTCTCGCTCCCGGGTTCAACCACCATCAGAATGTAAGCGACTACCATCTTCACCACCTACCTTTAATGAGCGGTCTCCTTTTTAATTATTTTTCTCTTCATGACCACTGAATTCGGGAGAACCATTATTCCATCCTTGGTCTCTATCTCTATCACCATTTGCACCAGCTCCTGCTTTTCTAACTCTTTAATCATTTCCTCCGTTTCCGGACTGGGAGCTTGAGAAGGTAAAGGTTCTGCTGGCTCCACTTCTTCCAGCTCTTCTTCTACTTCTAAAGGTGGGGGAGTTAGCTCCGGACTGGGCGGAGCAGATTCAAAAATTTCTTCTTCTGCCTCAGGGGGCGGGGTAATTTCCGGTTCCGGCGGAGGGGCAGGCTCTGGTTGTTTTTCTGCTTCTTGTGCTTGTTCAGCTGGCTCAGGCTCAGAAGGAGCCAGTTCCTCAACCCCTTCAACTGGTTTAAGCTCCTCCTCTTTCAGCTCCACGGGCTCTTCAGAGGGAGCTTCTGCTTCTTCCTCTACAAACCGCATTTGTCCGGGGAAAAATTCCTCCATTTTTTCTTCCGCGCTGGGCGGGGGTTCTTCTTCTGCTGGTTCTTTTTCTTGCTCGGGTTTTAATTCCTCAGGAGCCTGCTCGCTTTCTTTCCAGAGCTCCTCAGTATCTTCTCCCTCAGCTTCTGCTCTAGTTTCTGGTACCTGCTCCTCCTCTGGCTCTTCCAGGGGAACCGGCTCCTCACCAGCACTGCCTTCCTCTGCCTCTGCTGGTTCAGGAACTTCTATCTCCGGCACCTCTACCGGCAATTCCTCTTCTGCTTTTTCCTCTGCTGGCTCCTCCAAAGCTACCACCTCTTCCTCTTCTTCTGCTGGTTCTTCCAGGGGAACCGGCTCCTCTGCTGAAGGCTCCTCTGCTGGTTCGGAGACCGGCTCTTCTTCTGGAGCCAGCTCTGCGGGAATTTCCTCTTCATCTAATGGCTCTATCTCCCCTTTTTCATTCTTGCGAAAAGCCCTTTTTACTGGCTTGACCACTCCTAATGAGATTTTCTCAGGTAAAGTATGAGCTATCTCTTCTATCTGACTGTCCATTGCTAAAACCAACCGCACCTTCATTCCAGTGATACTTTCCAGTTCCTTTTTCAAATTCTCTCGGTCTGGCTCGGAAATAGCTACAACTAACTCTTCCCCTTCTATCCTTAAAGGCACTGCCATTAGCTTTAAACCCTGGTCTTTGCTTAGCTTCTTTTTTGCCTCTTCAGAAGGTGGCTTTTGATACAAATCCACCAGCTCCATCTCCCACTGCTCTGCCAAGACCTCAAATAACTGCTTTTCCTCAATATATCCCAGCTCCTGAAGAGCTTTACCCAGCCGAATCTTCCACTTCCGCTGATGGCTCAGAGCCGCAAC
>QMLA01000265.1 GCA_003646585.1 Deltaproteobacteria bacterium
ATATGGGGTTGCATTAAAATCAAACGCAGATTAAATAAAAAGGAAAGTATGCGAGAAATAATTTTTGTCGCTTTGAAGTTTATAGGTCTAAAAAAGCCAACTGTAATTAGCCTTGTCTATGCATCGTTAGCCGCGATTATAGGCGCTACATTTAATTACTTTAGCCTTCTAATAATTGCACATCTTTACGGTGGCACACAAGTCCATCTGATCTCCTAACAATTATACAAAACTTCGTTTTTGCACCGATCTCTGAAGAGATAATATTTCGGGGCATATACCTCAGTGCCTTTATAAGAATCCTGGGCAAGACCCCCGCGTCGGCTGCATTGGGCATAAATGTCATCATTCACCTTTGGCTGGATACATCCTGAGAAACCAATTTTAAAGGCCATAGCTGGACTGCTTTTGGGAGCGATCTATCTGTTTAAATGGAAAAAGAATCTCATTGCGAGCATTGCCGCTCACATAGGGGCTACCTTGTTAGCAACCGGTGTAGGTGTGATTATGCTTGGAACCTAAAGAGAAAAACCAAGAGCAGGATTAGAAATATGATTTCAAGGGTATGCAAATCCGGCTGTTTTCATTGCTTTCCGGCTTGAGTGAATATATGGTTAAAGCTAGTTTTCCGATCTAATAGTAAGTATCAACGAAGAATTGATTCTATTTCATTTCTTTGACCACCAGTAAAGAACTTTCTTCCCCTGTTTCTTTGAGTCTACGAAGCCTTCCTCTTTTAGTTTCTTTAAAGCAAGTCTAATCTTTGTATATAGTGAAGGAGCGCCTTTAGGCCAGTCCTTAAAGGGTGCGTTAAGTTCTTCTCCCTTATAATGGTAAATTTCTATCATGAGTCCCGCTATTGTATAGGCATACTTCGAATTCTTTTTGAGATGATTTTTGATTTTATCTAAGACATCTTCGCTTTTAAGTTGACTTAAAGGAACCTTAATAGTTATTCCGCCCTCCTTCATCCAAATCGCCTCAAATGACATTATATACAATAATGACAATATTAACATTTCATATTTAAATGTTTTGTGGTATAAACATAATAAACTATTATAACATTGGCAGAATTGTACAACATCTATAACATCGGAATTTGAAGCTATTATGCCGCATCGCGTAATATTTTGCCACCTTTGAGACAAGAGTTGAAATGCATAATTGTCGTGAGCCTAAAGCTTCAGAGAATAAAAAGATCTCAGACAATTCCAGCACTTCTAAAATTACCTTAAAGCGCGCGCTCCTATTGAGTTACTGCGTATGGTTACAATCATAATATCAATATCGCCAATAATTTCTTTCAAAGAGAGTTTAGCCGTTAAGTTAAGGCTTAATATGTAGCCGAAGCCGCTACACTCCCAGCTCCAAATCTGCTCGATCTAGAGGACCTGAACCCATTTTGGTATGAATCCCCCCGGTCCACCAAAAAATTCGAGTTGTTTTCTGGGAAGAAGCAGAGAAACGGTTTTCAGATGTATTTATGGCTCATATTGGATGATTCTTTGTTCTCTTTGGAGCAACCCGGGAGTTTTTTCGTAATCTTTTCTTTCCACGCTGCAGAATTTTTCTTTAAATAGTTTATATGCTCAGACTCTCCAAGGTTCTTCTGGAATAAGAACCGTGTCATCAGAAGCAGTGATAAAATGGAAATGGGAATCAGAGGATGCTATTTTCCCTCTATTAGGAATTTATGTATTCCTTGAGCTGCCTTTTTAGACGCTCCCATAGCTGAGATGACCGTGGCATTTCCAGTTACGATGTCTCCAGCGGCGAAAACTCCTTTCATGGTCGTCTCATAAGTTTCTGGATTGACAATTATTGTGCCATGCTTTGTGACCTTTATTCTCCCATCATCACGCACAGCTACAGGATTTGGTCTCTGACCAATAGCGATGATAACTGTTTCAGCATCCACCGAAAACTCAGAGTTCTCTATCGGTATCGGTCTTCTCCTTCCGGTCTCATCTGGCTCTCCAAGCTTCATACGGATGCATTCAACCTTCTTCACCCATCCATGTTCGTCTCCCAAAAATCTGACCGGGGTAGCTAGAAATATGAACTTTATGCCTTCCTCCTTCGCGTTTTCGATCTCTTCTCTTCTCGCAGGCATCTCCTTCTCAGTTCGGCGGTAGATCACGGTGACTTCGCCTCCTAAGCGGAGGGCTGATCTAGCTGCATCCATAGCTACATTCCCACCTCCAATGACAATGACCTTCTTACCGACTTTTATCGGCGTATCATACTCTGGAAATCTGTAGGCCTTCATCAGGTTTACACGGATTAGGAATTCATTAGCAGAATATATGCCGCACAAGTTTTCTCCGGGGACGCCGAGAAACTGGGGGAGACCAGCTCCTGTTCCAAGAAAGACCGCGTCGAATCCCATCTTGAAGAGTTCATCTAAGGTTATTGTCTTCCCAATTATCACGTCCGTTTCAACTTTAACGCCGAGGCTTTCCACGTAATTAACTTCGTTCATGACGATCTCTTTAGGCATCCTAAACTCGGGGATCCCGTACATTAAAACTCCGCCTGGAGCATGCAGAGCCTCAAATATCGTGACGTCGTGTCCTAACTTCGCCAATTCAGCAGCAGCTGTCAATCC
>QMLA01000266.1 GCA_003646585.1 Deltaproteobacteria bacterium
CTACGTGAGTGTCGACCCGGTGATGATCCTTACGAAGATGTTCCTTATAGTTTTACTGCCCCTGGCAGCGGGCCTAATCACCAGGAAGATCTTGCTTCGCTTTGATCCGGAAGGATACAAGAAATTATCCCCAATGTTTCCCACCATCTCCAGTTGCGGGATGCTCATCATCGTCTTCGTGATCATTTCCTGTGAGGCCCGCTTGATCGTTCCCAACTACCACTGGGTGTTGCTGATCATCCTCGGGATCGGGACCCTGTACCCCTTCCTTTTCAGTCTGGCGGTCCTTCTATCGAAGGCCCTCCAAATCCCTTACGGAGACGCCATGGCTTTGGGGTACAGTGTGACCGCGAAGAATCACGCCATAACCATCGCTTTGGCCATGACGAGTTTTGGAGGGGGAATTGCAGCTCTTCCCGCTGCTGTAGCCCCAGTGGTGCAGATACCTATCATGCTAACTGCCCTCCAATTATCGGATCGGATCAAAGGATTTCTCAGGAGGTAAGATCATGGGCGGTCGCCCCTCCCAAAAAGAGTCCTTCACAAACACCACGCCTTTTTTGGGCCGTCTCCTTCGCTACTTTGGATGGTTCTCTATCTTCGTCGGGGCCTACTCCTCGGCCGGCTACTGCCCCTTCTGAGGGACGCCAGGCTGCCCGGTGGGGGCCGCTTCGGCAGGCCTTGTGGGGGGTCTGTTCGCCTTAGTGGTGCGAAGCAGACGCAGATTCCGAAGCCTTCTCGATAGGGCTTTCAAGAAATTGGTAGTGAGCAAGAGGTGCTCAGGCTGGTAGGAGAAAGGGTCATAGAGTTTCAAAAGCAGCAGTTTGCCCGGTGGTTTGGCAAACCCTGGCGAAGAGACAAGGATGTCAGAGGCATCATCGTGTGCCCCCGATGTGCTGAAAACCTGAGGGTTCGAACGCAGAGGGAAGAGGCAAAGATGCTTTTACAGTCGGTACGGTAAGGTGGAAAGCGCTCTACTTCGAATCACCTGCAAGGCTTCTGGTTGTACTTTCTCGCCCTTCGCGGGAGAGGCTTTGGCGAGAGCTTCGAAAACCATCAGCTGAGGGGATGGCAAGCGTGGACTGCCTCATTACCGAGCTTGACCGGAGAGGATTTCACTCGGTTGCTGCCTATCTTAGGGACGGGAAAAGCGAATTCTTTACTGTCACCGGGCTGAAGGAACAAGGGATTGTCCCAGAGCTGGTGATGGTAGCCACCGGTGTTGTGAAGAAGGAGTTCAGGGAAATAAAACGACGAACTGAGGTGGGAGAGAGGCGGAGTGATGAAGGTTAAGGCCGTTCCCTGCCAGAGGGAAACGCCGGAGAAATGTCAGCTCTTTGACATGCTACCAAATGGTCTAGGAGGAGGCTTATGACCGCCGAACGCAAGGGACAGCTCAAGGAGAGGAGACTCGCCCTGTGGGAGAAGTACCTCTCGATCTGGGTAGGCCTCTGCATCATCGCGGGGACCATCCTCGGGAGGCTCTTTCCCCAGATCTCCGAGGTCCTGGCCAAACTGGAGGTTGCCCACATCTCCATCCCCATCGCCATCTGCCTCTTCGCCATGATCTATCCGATCATGGTCCAGATCAGTTTCGGTGAGGTAAAAAAGGCACTGCTCAGCCCTAGGCCCATCGGCCTTACTCTGCTGATGAACTGGGCCATAAAACCTTTTACTATGGCCCTTTTTGCCTGGCTGTTTCTAAAGATTGTCTTCGGTGACTTCCTGACCGTGGAGCAGATTCAGGGATATCGGGCCGGGATGATCCTCTTGGGTGTGGCCCCTTGTACGGCCATGGTCCTTGTATGGAGCTATCTGGCAAGGGGTAACATGGCCCATACGTTGGTGATGACGGCGATAAACTCCTTGACCATGGTCATTCTGTATGTCCCCTTGGCTACCTTCCTCCTGGGCATATCGGGAATTCCCGTTCCCTGGAAGACCATAGCCCTGGCCGTAACGGTTTACATAGTCTTGCCCCTTGTGGCGGGATGGATCACCCGAGACCAGACGATAAAGGCCAAGGGAATGGAGTGGTTTGAAGAAAAATTGGTCCCCGTCCTCGGCAGGATCTCCATAATAGCTCTGTTGTTTACCCTTATAGTCCTCTTCGCCTATCAAGGAGAGAAGATCGTAAAACTCCCTGCCATCATAGGGATGATCTCGGTGGGCATCTTCTGCAACATCCTCGTAGTCTTCGCCATCGCCTATCTGCTGGCAAAGGCTCTCGGATTGAGGTACGAAGATGCTGCCCCTTCAGCCATCATCGCCGGCAGCAACCACTTCGAGGTGGCCATCGCCGTGGCTACAAGCCTCTTCGGCCTCACCTCAGGGGCCGCCCTGGCGACGGTGGTGGGGGTCCTGACCGAGGTCCCCTTCATGCTCCTTCTGGTCTTCCTATGTCTGAAGACGAGGGGATTCTTCAGGTGATGGTGGACGGAGGGAGGGATTGAGCTCATATATCGGCGCCCGGGCCTTCAAGGCCTCGGTCAAAGAACCGAGCTTCGGACTCATCACCCCCGTGGCCTTGAGCTCCGCAATGAGGGGGTCCACCTTCGTGCCGAGGCCGACCTCCTCTGCCGCCCCCCTTATCTCCTCGGC
>QMLA01000267.1 GCA_003646585.1 Deltaproteobacteria bacterium
CACCTCCACAGGGGCGCCTTCCACAAGTCCGGATACGGTGGGAAAGAGGGCATAGTAGGTTTCCCCCTCTATCCTTTCGAGCTTGCTGATCCTGAAGGTCATATAAAGCAGGACTGCGATCCCTATGAGGATGAGCAGTCCGACCTTGACCTCTGTAGCTGTATCCCTCCTCTTCATCGCCCCACCTCCTTTCCGATCTCCTCCCTCTCGATGTAGGCCTCGATCAGAGGGTGGCCCGATTTGAGCACCTCCTCGGGACGTCCTTCGACCACTATTTTGCCCTCCTCAAGCAGGGCGATCCTGCTCCCGATCGAGAGGGCCGTCTTCAGGTCGTGGGTTATGACCACAAAGGTCTTGGAAAGCCTCCTCTGCGTTTCCAGGATCAGCTTCTCTATGGTGGCTGCTGCCACGGGATCGAGTCCGCTTGTGGGTTCGTCACACAGCACGATATCGGGATCGAGGGCCAGGGCGCGGGCGAGGGCCGCCCTCTTCTTCATCCCCCCGCTCAGCTCCGAGGGATATTTGTTCCAGGCATCCTCAAGGTCCACCTGTCTGAGCTTCTCCCGGACCCTCTCCTCTATTTCCCTTTCGGACAGGGAGGTGTGCTCGAGCAGCGGAAAGGCGACGTTTTCCGCCACCGTGAAGGAATCAAAAAGGGCCCCCTCCTGGAAGAGCATCCCGAATCGCTTCCTGATCCGGATCAGTTGCCGTTCCCCCATGCGCGTGATGTCCTCACCGTCAAGGATTATCCTGCCCCTGTCAGGGCGAATGAGGCCTATGAGGTGCTTGAGCAGCACGCTCTTCCCCACCCCGCTCCTGCCCAGGATGACCGTGATCTCACCATCGGGGATCAGCAAATCCACCCCCTTCAGCACTTCCTGCCCACCGAGGCTTTTATGGAGACCCTGAACCTCTATCATCTCAGAACAAAAGGGCCGTAAGGATATAGTCGGCCACAAGGATCATCACCATGGAAAATACCACGCTTTCTGTGGTCGCCCTACCCACTCCCTCGGCCCCCCCTCGCACGCTATACCCTTTATAACAGCATATCAATGCGAGGAGAAAACCGAAAACGGCAGCCTTAAGGAGGCCGTAATAGATGTCGGTGACCTCAAGGTATTTCTCGATATTGGATACGAAGGCCCCGGCATTGATACCGAGGACCAACACCCCTATGACATAACCCCCCACTATCCCTATGAAATCCGAGATCCCTGTGAGGATGGGGGCCAAAAGAGTTGAGCCCATAATCCTCGGCACCACCAGATAGCTTATGGGATTCACCGCCATGGCCTCGAGGGCGTCGATCTGCTCCGTAACCCTCATGGTCCCCAGTTCGGCTGCCATGGCCGAACCGGCCCGCGCGGTAAGCATCACCGCTGTGAACACGGGCCCCAATTCCCTGGCCATGGCCAGGGCGAGGGAGGCACCCACCATCGTCTCGGCCCCGAACTTCCTGAGGGCGTAAAAGGTCTCAAGGGCAAAGACCATCCCGATGAAGGCGCTGCTCAGAAGGATTACGGGAAGCGACCTCACCCCGATCCTTTCGCTTTGCTTGAAAAAGAGGTCCCAGCGCAGGGGGAAACAGTACCTCAGGGCCAAAAGGCCCAGTAACCCCATGCCCCCCAGCTCCCGCAGTTGAGAGATTGACCATCTCCCCAAAGCGGCCAGCAGGCTACCCATCCTTTATCACCCTCTTGGATCTCTTACCAGCCAGACAGAGGATCTCATAGGGGATGGTCCCGGCCCAGGAGGCGAGTTCCTCGGCACCGAGTCCCTCCCCAAACAGCACGACCTCATCACCCACCCCCACATCGGGCATATCGGTCACATCGATCAGGGTCCAGTCCATGGTGACCCTTCCCACAACCGCTGCCCTTCTTCCCCTTATCAGCACCTGGGCCTTATTGGAGAGACTACGGGGATACCCATCGGCATAACCCACCGCGAGGGCGGCGATCCTGCTGGGCCTTCCGGTCACAAAGGTACAGCCGTAGCTTATGCCCCAGCCCGCAGGAACCCGCCTGACCTCGATGATCTTCGTCTTCCAGGTCATGACGGGCTTCAAAGGAAGGAAAAAGCGCTCCCTGAAGGCCCTTGAAGGGTGAACTCCGTAAAGGGCTATCCCGGGCCGGACCATATCGAAATGGGCCTCGGGAAGGGAGAAGAGGGCGGCGCTGTTGGCCAGGTGATATTTGACCCTCAAACCCAGCCCGTCCACGATGGCCTTAACCTGCAGGAACCTCCGTATCTGTTCGCGGAGGTAACCGTCCCCCTCATCCGCGGTACTCAGGTGCGAGGCGATGCCCTCAAGCTCCACGCAGGGAAGGCCCAGGATCCCGACCACCACCTCCTTCACCTCTTCGGGAAGCACCCCCAGCCTCCCCATGCCCGTGTCGACCTTGAGGTGGATCCTCACCTTCCTCCCCGAGGCCTTCGCCCTCCGGGAGAGCCTCTCGGCCATCTCCCTCCCGAAGACAAAGGGGATCAGGCCATAGTTCACTATTTCCTCTTCCTCCCCTTCCCTGAATCCCCCGAGGAGCACGATATCGGCCTTCACCCCCGCCTCCCGCAGCTCCACGCCTTCGGCAACGC
>QMLA01000268.1 GCA_003646585.1 Deltaproteobacteria bacterium
ACATGGCACGGTGGTGGTCTACGAATCCACGGTTTATCCCGGCTGCACGGAGGAGGTGTGCATTCCCATCCTGGAAGGTGAGTCGGGCCTCAAAGCGGGTACGGACTTCAAGGTGGGTTATTCTCCCGAGAGGATCAATCCCGGAGACCCCGAGCACGGCCTTGAGGACGTCGTCAAGGTGGTCGCGGGCCAGGACCCAGAAACCACCGAATTGCTCGCGAAGGTTTACGGGCTGGTGGTTAGGGCCGGTATCTACAAGGCACCCGATATCAGGACGGCGGAAGCGGCCAAGGTCATCGAGAACATACAGCGTGACATCAACATCGCTTTGATGAACGAACTTTCCATGCTTTTTCACCGTCTTGGCCTGGATACTCGGGAGGTGCTCAAGGCCGCACGGACCAAGTGGAATTTTCTGCCCTTTGAACCCGGCCTTGTGGGCGGTCATTGCATCCCGGTGGACCCCTACTATCTTACCTACAAGGCCCAAGAGATCGGATACCACCCCCAGGTGATCCTTGCCGGGCGCCGGGTGAACGATTCAATGGGCCGTTATGTGGCCCAGGAAACGATAAAGTTGCTCATTAAGGCCGGCAAACCTGTGCGCGGTGCTCGTGTGCTGGTTCTGGGGATCGCGTACAAGGAGAACGTGCGGGATACGCGAAATTCCCAGGTATTTGACCTCATCGAGGAGCTCAGAACTTACAGATGTGAGGTTTATGTCCATGATCCCCTTGTTCCCGGTTGTAATCTGTCAGCTGTCTTTGTAAAAGACCCCTTCTCTGGAGAAGAAGGCTACGATGCAGTAATACTCGCGGTCCCCCATCGGGAGTTGCGGAAACGGGGGTTTCGATCCTTTCTTTCGCTGTTTGGCGGCTTGAGCCCGGCTATACTGGTGGACGTAAAGGGAGTCTTTTGGGAGGAATCCAAAGAATACAGCGGACCCCAGGAGTTAGTTTACTGGAGTTTGTAGGTCCGGGCTCGCCTGTGATCCTGGCGAACCTGTTTGATGGCCGGATGTCGAGCGTGCCTTTTTGACAAAGGATGAAATCCGATGGAAAGGGGCATATGATTAAAGGGAGCAATGGTTAACCGGGCTAGAGACTGGCTTTTGCAGGCAGAACGGGATCTTGCTCAAGCGCGGGATTCTCGCATACAAGGGCGTCATGAATGGGCGTGCTTCGCTGCTCACCAAGCGGCCGAAAAGGCCGTCAAGGCGCTTCATTTGCACCTTGGTCAGGAGGCATGGGGACATGTGGTGGCAAAACTTCTCCGTGAGTTGCCCCCAGATATTTCCGTGCCAGATGAGCTGGTGGACAAGGCCCGGTTCCTCGACAACATGTATATTCCCACCCACTATCCCAATAGCCACCCCGAGGGTGCTCCCTTTGAACATTACGGCCCACTTCAAAGCGAGGAGGCAATCCAATATGCCGGTGAGATCCTTGGATTCGTCCGTGCTCAAATGGCCTGATGCCCGGGCAGTGGACCGTGCGGTCAGGAAGTGGGCCGAGGAAATCGTAAGCAAAACACCAGGGGTGGTCTGTATCGGTTACTTCGGGTCCTATGCCCGTGGGGATTGGGGAGTGGGCAGTGATCTTGATATCGTCATGGTGATCGAGCGGTCCGACCTTCCCCTCGCGCAGCGGGCTGGCAAATGGGATACTACGGATCTCCCTGTTCCGGCAGATCTCCTGGTTTATACGCTGGAGGAATGGAGGGAAGTCATCAAAAGGGGCCGGTTTGGGGAGACGCTTCGTAAAGAAGTCGTTTGGGTCTACCAACGGGATCGCCGGTGCGGCACTCCCGAAAGATAGCCCCATAATCGCGAGACGAACTCGGCCAAAGCAATCGCAAGGCCATAAGTACTTGGACCTCCCCCTGCTAAAAACCCGATCCTAAAAGGCAACTCGATAAGGGTGTTTCTCTTTTTTGGCAAGCTGAGTTTATTATCGTCCCCTGAAGGTTATGGTGTCTATTACTGTCTTTAGCAAGATCACCACATCGAGCCATAAGGACCAATGTTTGATGTAATAGAGGTCATACTGGAGTTTGTAAAGGGAATCCTCCTTTGAGGAAGCGTAACCGTATTTTACCAATCCCCATCCGGCCATTCCGGGTTTTACGGCGTGTCTGACCCGGAAGAAGGGGATCTCCTTTGAGAGTTCCTCCACGAACTCCGGTCGCTCGGGTCTCGGCCCGACTGCACTCATGTCGCCCTTCAGGATATTGATAAGTTGTGGGAATTCATCGAGATGCGTCCTCCTGAGGATCCGCCCCACCCTTGTGACCCTAGGATCTCCTTCCCGAGCCCATACGGGCTTTTCCTTCTCCGCATCTGGCACCATCGATCTGAACTTATAAAGCCTGAAAAGCCTTCCTCCCCTTCCCACCCTCAGCTGGGTGTAAAAGATCGGGCCCGGAGAATCCAGATAAATGGCAAAGGCTATGATCGGAAAAAGGGGCAGAAGGAATGCAAGCCCAAGGGATGCGGCTACCACATCGAATATCCTTTTTATCGCCTGATTCAGGGGTTTGGTTAAGGGATGATCAAGGGGCATCGCGACATACCATGAGTTGCCGACAAATTGCACGGG
>QMLA01000269.1 GCA_003646585.1 Deltaproteobacteria bacterium
CCTTGACACCGCGGTGAAGCTCGCCTTCGGGACCAACCTGCTTGTGGTCGTCCCCACGGCCATAAGCGGCTCCCTGGCCCATCATCGCAAGGGGGCGGTCTGGTGGAGGGCGGGCCTCACCCTCGGGATCACGGTGGCCATAGGGGCCTTGGTGGGTTCCACCATCACCTCCCGGTTCATCAGTGGGAAGGTAATCAAAGTGATCTTCGGCTTAGTGATCCTTGCCGGGGCCCTTAGGATGCTCACCGCAAAGCCCCCCAAGGTCGAAGAGGAACCCACTGAAAGCCCTCTCCTCTGGGCCCTGTGGGGCTTCCCCTTGGGGATCGTCAGCGGCCTTATAGGGATCGGCGGCGGGGTCTTGATGGTGCCGGTGATGACTATCTTTTTGAGGTTCAAGATGCATCGGGCCATAGGGACCTCCACCGCCATGATGATCTTCAGCGGCCTCGGAGGGACCATCGGGTATATCCTCAACGGTCTCCACGCACCGGGCCTACCCCCCCATTCCATAGGCTACTTCAACCTTCCCGCCTGGCTGTGCCTGGCCATAACCAGCGTCATCATGGCCCAGCTCGGGGCCCGGACGGCCCATCTGCTGCCGGCCAAGAAGCTGAAGGTCATCTTCGTCCTGGTGATGATTTATATGGCCTTCAAGATGATCGGCGTTTTTGAGTGGCTCCATCTTCCCTTGTAGGAGGCATGACGAAGGGGCTGCGTTTGCAAAACTTTCCTCATCAAGTATTCTAGGTTCATGTGCGAACCATAAGTCTTGAGGGCCTTTCACAAGTGGTGACCTTCAGGAGATTGTGAGAGGCGATGGACAACCAACGGCCATTCTCATCAGGTGTCCTCCAAGGGGTTTGCGGTTCATGCCTGCCCCGAGCACTACATCGTTGTCACGGACCTCGAGGTGGGGAAGATCCTTTTCTTCGATAAGATCAAGGAGGAAACCCAGAGGGTCCTCAGCAAGATTCTGGAAAAGGTCGAAAGAGGATGGTTTAAGATGCTCAAGGTGACGCCGCCTGAAGGATACCCACCGGAGAAGGACCGTTATGCAAGGGGCAATGACTACTCGCCTGTAGCGGTTTGTGTGATCCTTGACACCTTCGATTTCGCTATTCCACCTGAGCTCGAGGAGCTGGTTATGGCGGGCCTTGACAGCGGGGCGGCCCTCTCTGGAATGCTCCAGACTGAGGATATCGGCCTGGAAAAGATGATTTGTAATGTCGTCTCCAATCCCAACATCCGCTATATAGTCTCTGCGGCAGGGAGGCTGCAGGCCACCTTCCTAGCGAATCCCTCAAGTGTCTTCTCAAGAATGGGATCGACAAAAGCCGCAGGATCGTGGGAAGCCATGCCCCTACCCCCTACCTTTTTAACTTCCCCCCAGGAGGCTATAGAGCGCTTTAGGTGCCAGATTATCACTGTCATAGACCTTCTCTGCGAGCCTGGGGCCAACAGCAAGGACTTTCCTGGCCTGAACCCCGAAACGGTGAGCAAGGCCGTCTGGAGCTGTTACCAGGAGAAGCCCGTGGACTTCATGGGCTATAAACTTTATGACCCAGGGGCCTATCCGGAGGAGCCCATCCTCTGTAAGGTGGTCTGGAAGGTATCAAAACCATGGGAAGTGGTCGGCCATAAGAGGCCCCAGGTTTCAGCTCTGGTAATCTGGAAGCTTCTGCCCAAGACCAACTGTGGAAGGTGCGGTGAGAGAACCTGCCGGGCCTTCGCCAGCAAACTCTCGCAGTGGATGATCACCCTCGATAGGTGCCCCCTGCTTTCAGAGGAAAAATACCGGGCCGAGAAGGAGGCCTTGGAGAAGTTATATCTGCATAAGTTGTGTTGAAAAAGGGAAGAATTGCTCCCCATGCACCTAGATTTAGACAATCAATTGACACGCAGAGGGCAAAGTACTATAAAGGCAAAACCATGGCTAAAAGGCCCCCTGCTGAAGGAGAACTCAGGGAATTCGAGGCA
This sequence comes from Deltaproteobacteria bacterium, assembly GCA_003646585.1. Taxonomy (GTDB): domain Bacteria; phylum Desulfobacterota; class B13-G15; order B13-G15; family B13-G15; genus B73-G16. The sequence continues at coordinate 1,978 of QMLA01000269.1, forward strand.
CTTCGCGAGAATCTCGAGAGGTTCGTCAATTTCATAATCAACTACAGGAAGTGGATAATGTTTGGCTTCGTCGTGGTGGTGGCCTGTGGGTTGGCCTTGTACAGCTACAAAAGGGCGCAGATAAGGAAAGAAGAGACGGCCTCCTTCCTCCTGTCGAGGGCCCTCTCCCTTTCCGAATCCGAGGAGAGGATTTCAGCCCTCGGAAACATCATAGAGAATTACCCCGAGGTCCCTTCCTCCATCCTCGCCCGTTACTTCCGCGGCAGGGAGTTCATGGACAGGGGACAATGGGATGAGGCAGAAGGGGATCTGCTGATGGTCATCAAAAGGGGACCGCCTACCCTCAAGGCTGAGGCCCTCTGTCTGTTGGGGGATGTGATGCTGGCAAAGGGCCACCACGAGGAGGCCCTTGAGGACTTCCGGGCATGTGGCAGAGAGGGTAGGGGATGGCTTGACGCATACGCCCTCCTCAAAGAGGCCATGACGCTGGACCGATTGGGCCGGAGCCAGGAAGCCATTAAGGTATACGAAAAGGTCCTGCCGTTGCTTCCCCCCGGTGAAATCGAGCTGTTTGTCAGGATGAGGCTAAGGGAGCTCGGCCTTTGAATAG
>QMLA01000270.1 GCA_003646585.1 Deltaproteobacteria bacterium
CCGTAAGCCCACCTTCCGGTGGGGTCCAAGGGTCATAGACCTTGACCTCCTGCTTTATGGAGAAGAGGTGATAGAGGAAGAGGATCTGAAGGTTCCCCACCCCCTCATGCACGAAAGGCCCTTTGTACTGGTACCGCTGGTGGAGATCGCCCCATGGGCTTATCATCCGGTGAAGGGGAAGACCGCGAGGGAACTTTTGGATGAAATCGGCGGTCCCCGAGGAGTTCAGTACTTCGGGAGGTTTGAGGAACGGGGATGCCCATCGAGTTTATAAGCGTCCTTTCGGATGGGATCAAACTTTACGGGGTCATTCACTGGCCGAAGGAGGTCCCTTCCCCTCTGGTCATAGGATCCCATGGGCTTCTCTCCAGCAAGGATAGTGAGAAATTCGTCCTTCTGGGGGAGATGTTTTCGGAGGAGGGCATTGCCTTCCTGCGCTATGATCACCGGGGCTGTGGGGAAAGCGAGGGGGAACTCCGGGATACCACCCCCACCTCGCGGCTGAGGGACCTTGAGGCCGTCTTCGACTTCGCGATGGGGCATCCCCTGGTTCGCAAAGACCGAATCGGGCTTTTGGGGAGCAGCCTGGGGGGGTTCATATCGATCCTCAAGGCCGCCTCTGACCCCAGGATCCGGGCCGTGGTCCTCTGGGCGACCCCCGCCCTATTGAAGGGTGAGGTCGATGCCCCCTTAAATCCCGCCTTCTTCGAGGATGCAAGGCGTTATGACGCAAGGCAGGCTATAGCAAGGGTAACCCATTGCCTTATATTGCACGGGACCGAGGACGAGCTTGTGCCCTTCTCGGATGCCGAGGAGCTCTACTCCCATGCCCGGGAACCCAAACAGCTTGTGCCCTTCCCCGGGGGGGATCACCGCTTCTCGGATCCCCAAATGCGGATCAGGGCAGCACGGCTGAGCCTCGATTGGTTCAAGCGCTTTCTGTAAGCTCCAGCACCAAGGGGCGTTTCCCCAACCACTCGGCGAGGGTCAAAAAGGGCCTCTGGAGCCTTTCGGCCAGTTCCCACAAACCCCGGGTCCTCTTCCGGAAGAGGGGATCGCGGGGGAGGTGATGATCGTAAAGGATGAGGGAGGCATCCAGTTTCCTGAGGATTTCCGAGGCGTTGCCGATGGCCCTCTCCAGCTCCCTGAACCCGAACATGTATCCCAAGAGATAGGTCGGGGGACCGTCCAGGATGAGGATGTCAGGTTCCTCTTGGAGGATCCAGGCCGCATACTCCTCCATCACCGGCCCCTGCAGATCCGAGCTGTAAAGCAGTTTGTGCCCTTTGATCTCCAGCACCATGCCCACGACCCAGCCGACCCGCTCAAATTGAGCCCCGTGAAAGAGCGGAGAGGTGAACCGCACCCGCGTCTGTCCCCTGACGAAGGTCCTGGAGTCGGCGAATTCGACCGCGCAATTCCCTATGACCCCCTCCTTGATCCACGGTCCCTCCCTCCAAAGGCCGAGTAGGCCCTTGAGCCACTTGAGATCTCGTGGATCCTGGGGGAGAGGCGGTCCATCAAAGGGCAGGGGATCGGTCAAAACCGAGCCGGGGTCGATCCCCTGGAGGCGGCAGAGTTCCTGCAGGAAGAGCCTTGCCCTCTGCCATTGGGAACGGTTTATGAAGCGATTGGGGTCCTTTATCCACAATTGCTTGCCGAGGTACAACTCGGGGGCCTCAGACGGCAGGGTATGGTGATCATAGTGATAATGGGAGATGAAGACCGTGTCGGCCCTCTTCGCCATCTTCCTCAAGGTGTTGAGGGCTGAGAGCCTCAGGCGGGCTTTTTCCTTTGGAGGGAGGGGAAAACTCGGCTGCATCTCCGCAGCCCCTGGATCGACCAAAAGGCAAAGATCCGGGGTCTCCACCAGCAGGGAACTGGACTTGACCCCGAGGGAGTCAAACCAGAGGGGCGTTACGGTGAGTTCGCCCAACCTGATGGGTTTCAGTGAAAGCCCTTCTATAAGGCTTGCCATCGACGGCGATGAAGGGAGCGGCCCTCTTAAGGACAATCCTCAGACCCCTCAGGTCCTCCCACCTTATGCGACCCCGGGCCCTGAGCGAGAGGATCTTGGAGACCGCCTGGGGACCAAACCCCGGAACCCTCAGGAGTTCCTCGGGTTCCGCCCGGTTCAGCTCCACCGGGAAGAACTCCGGATGTCTCAGGGCCCAGATCATCTTGGGGTCGAGATGCAGGGGGAGGTTTCCCCTTGAGTCAAAGGGCAACTCCTGCACACTGAAACCGTAATCCCGCAACAGGAAGGAGGCCTCATAGAGCCTCCTCTGCCTCAAGGGGTTTTCAGGAGGACGATCCTCTAAAGGGGTCCCCGGCACCGGGGTGAAGGCCTCAAAGTAACACCGCTTCATCTTCAACTCCCGGTAGGGCCTTTCGGCAAGGTCGAGCAACTCAAGGTCCGACTCCCCGGATGCCCCTACCACGAACTGGGTGGTCTGGTCCCTGGCCCTGCCGGTTCCCGACTCTATCATGTCCCTGAGTTTCCTGATCTGTTCCAGCATCAGGTGGAAGTCCTTCTCGGGGCAGAGGGCTCTGAGGCGCTTTGTCCCCGGGGCCTCCAGGTTC
>QMLA01000271.1 GCA_003646585.1 Deltaproteobacteria bacterium
CAGGAGAAAGAGGGGGCTATGGTAGGAGGAGAGGAGATGACTTGACAGGGCACACGCTTTCAGAGATGTCCATACCCATGCACCACCGAACCCCGACATCTCATTGACTAATAGCGTCCGGGAGGGTTAGACTGCGTAGGGAGGGTCGGTATGCAGTGGGAGGAGATCAGATTACTTGAGGAGAGGATCGAGAAGGTCTTTGAGGCCTATAAAAGGCTTAAGGCAGAAAGGGATCAATTTGCGGAGCTTTTGAGGCAAAAGGACGAGGAGATAGAAAGCTTAAAGCGGGAGAGGGAAGAGATCCGCTCTCGGGTCGAGAAGTTGATAGAAAGGCTAGAGGCGATGGTCCTTGAGTAGGGCGCATGGTCAAAAAGAGGATCGAAGTGGAGATATTCGGACACCGCTATCCTTTGAGGAGCGAAGCGCCCGAAGATTACGTGAGGGAAGTGGCCAGCTTTGTGGACAGGACCATGAGAAAGGTGGCCGAGAGGACGGGGGCGGTATCTTCCCTGCAGGTTGCGGTTTTGGCTGCTTTGTATATTGCGGATGAATATATTAAAGGCGAGAGGGAACGCGAAGAACTGAAAAAGAGGCTGAAGGAACAGGTCGAAAGGCTTGAGAGATTTGTCAGCGAGGAGCTTTGATATAGAGCCCTCCCGGGCTTTCGAGGCCCTTGAATATAAAAACGTTATCGCCGAAAGGCGAATTTTTCTCAAAATTTGATCTCCTTTGGTCCTTTCGACCTTTCCTTTGCCTCTGGCAGTTGAAAGGAGGACGGAGATGGTCCTGGAGATTGCGATCTTTGGTTTCGCCTGTGCGTCTGGCTTGGGGGCAGGGCTTTGGTTGGGGAGGAGGGCCTCCCAGAGGCAAGTGGAGACGGCACGCCGGAAGGCCCTTCAGATCCTCAGGGATGCGGAACAACAGGCGGAGATAAAGAGGAAGGAAGCCGCCCTCAAGGCAAGGGAAGAGGTCTACAGGTTGAAGGAGGAGCTGACCAGGGAGATCGAGGGGAAGCGTTCCGAACTTATGCAGCTTGAGAAGCGGCTCCAGCAGCGGGAGCTGAACCTCGATAAGCGATCCGATTTCCTGGACTCAAAGGAGGCCGATCTCGAACGCAAAGAGAGGGAGCTCAAGGAGAGGGAGGAGGTGGTTCGGCAAAAGGAAGCCGAGGTATCCAAGCTCTTGGAGGAGGAGAGGAGGACCCTTGAACAGATATCGGGTATCACCGCTGAGGATGCCAAGGCCCTTCTGTTGCAGAAGATGGAAGAAGAGGCGCGGGGGGAGTTTGCCAAGAGGTTGAAACAGATGGAGGAGGAGCTCAGGGAGCGGGCCTCAAAACGGGCCCAGGAGATCCTCGACCTGGCGGTTCAGCGATACGCCGGTGACTACGTCATTGAGAACACCGTTTCCCTGGTTAACCTCCCCAATGAGGAGATGAAGGGGCGGATTATAGGGCGTGAGGGGCGTAATATCAGGGCCTTTGAGGCGGCCACAGGGGTAGACCTTATAATTGACGATACCCCCGAGGCGGTTATCGTCTCCAGTTTCGATCCCATAAGGCGTGAGATCGCCCGTCTCGCCTTGGAGAAGCTTGTGGCCGACGGCAGGATCCATCCCGCACGGATCGAGGAGGTCGTCAACCAGGTGAATGAGGAATTCGAGCAGTATGTGAAGGAGGTGGGGAGCCAGGCGGCCTTCGATCTGGGGATTCACGATCTGCATCCGGAGCTGCTGAAGCTTGTAGGCCGCCTCAAGTACAGGACCAGTTACGGTCAGAACATGTATCAGCATTCCGTTGAGGTGGCCTTTTTGGCCGGGATCATGGCTGCAGAGCTCAACCTGAACGTTAAGCTCGCCAAACGAGCGGGGCTGCTTCATGACATCGGCAAGGCCGTTGATCATGAAGTGGAAGGCACTCATGCCTCCATAGGGGCTGAGTTGGCGCGGAAATACGGCGAGCCCGAAGAGGTGATAAGGGCCATTGCTTCTCATCACGACCAGCCGAGCCCCGATAACCTCCTCGCTGTGCTGATCCAGGCAGCCGATGCCCTTTCCAGTGCCAGACCGGGGGCTAGGAGGGAGATGTACGAAAGCTATATCAAGCGCCTCCAGGAACTGGAGGAGATCGCCAGGTCCTTCCCCGGTGTGGAGAAGGTCTATGCCATCCAGGCCGGCCGCGAGGTGAGGGTTATTGTACAGAGCGACAAGGTTTCGGATGAACAGGCGGTGCTTCTGAGCCACGAGATCGCCAGAAAGATCGAGCGCGAGCTCCGCTATCCCGGTCAGATCAAGGTGACGGTGATCAGGGAAGTGAGGGCGGTGGATTACGCCAAGTAAGATGGTGAGGGTGCTCTTCATAGGCGATATCGTGGGCCGATCGGGAAGGCGAGCGGTGAGGGAGTTGCTGCCCTCCCTTAAGAGGGAGTTGGCCGTGGATTTCGTGATCGCCAATGGCGAGAACGCCGCCGGGGGCATCGGCATAAATCCCGAAAAGGCCGAGGAACTTTTCACGCTGGGAGTGGATGTCATCACGACGGGCAACCATGTATGGAAGAAGAGGGAAGTGCTGCCCTATCTTGAAA
>QMLA01000272.1 GCA_003646585.1 Deltaproteobacteria bacterium
CGTCGAGCATTTGGTCAACCGCACTCGTTCGCGCTCAAGCCGCCTGAAGCGCCAGAGAATGCTACCTTATGCAAACGCACCACCGTAATGTGCCATTGTCAAAGTATTCTCAATGCGGATCGGCGGTCCCCACGAGCTATCAGTGGCCCATTCGAACACACCAGCATACCATTCGTAGTTCTTGATAATGGATTGAACCAAGGTAGCAGTGACGATGTAGTTTCCCATCTCGTCGCGAGGGCTTTGCCGGAGCGCAGTACGCGTTTCCATGTGAGCCCTAAGTTCCTCGGGTTCAAAAGGTGGCAGTAGTGCCAGACTACTCTCCTGGCAAGCTCGTAGAATTGCTCTGGGAGAGTTGTACCCGATCTCCAAGAGCTTCTTGAATATGAAAGCCACGAGGGGTCTGTGTGGTTGGTAGACTTCAAAGCGGCCGTGATTGGGGTCATCTTTTCTGAGACTGGGATCGGTGAAGTATCCAGTAGGAATGGCAAGACCTGGATTTTTGCCTTCACTCGCCTTGAGCCTGCGGCTACCTTGTAGGCGAGCATTAATGCGGTTTCGCTCCCCTTCGGACTTCATCAGCTCAATCACGTACATAATCAGGCCCAGTTCATCGCTCGGGTCCAACACTCGACCGGTCTCATCAACAATCGTGACTTGGTTCCTGATGCATAGCGTAGCAAACTCAAGGCCAATGACTTTCTCTCGCACCAGGCGGGTGAAGTCCATCACAAATATATCATCAGCAACTCCAAGGTCGATCAATTGGCACAGCTTCTGAAAGCCTGGACGCGCTTCGGGGCCCAGTGCTCCAGAAACACCGACTATGTCGGCAAAGATCACAACGACAGCGCTGTAGTTCATCCCTGCGGCTTGGTCTGCCAGTCCGCGCTGACGTTTGAGCGAGTATACGCTCTCCACGGCCTGCTTGGGCCCAGAGACGCGGGCGTACACAACGGCGATCTTGCCGTTCCCGCTTTCGAGAGTGATTACTTCAAAGCCGAGTTCCTGCGCCAGGGCAACACGTTCTTCGAATGAGAGCTTAGCATCGCTCTTGGACCTCCTCCTAACGTGGTTTTGCGTGCAGGCAGGCGATGCCCAGGAAGTACAATGAGGAGGATGGGGAGCATACAGGACCAAACGTTCTAATCGTGTATAGTCCTGCTGAAGCCGGGAAATGCAGTTGAAGTTGAACTAGAGCAAACATCACTGCCTACACCAGTGAATTTCACCACCATGCGAACGTTGGCGCATTCGCTGGGTATAAATATAATAGCACAAGTGTTCTACATTGTCAAACGTGAATAGAGTGTGGATGGCCGCTAAAATGTGAAGACTGAATGCAATGGCTAGCAATGTCACCATGCAAGGAGTGTACCCATGAGCGAAACCATTTCCCAAGAATGGATTGCTGAGCAAAGAGCCTACAATTATCACCGTACACCCGAACGTCGTATCCAGACCGTTGAAGAGGCTAGAGCTTTCGTTGAGGAGGTTGGTTTTTGCCACTTCTGGCCCATAAAGGACGTAGAAACACCTAACCTGTTCCATGCTATTGCCGGGCGCGTGCGACCTGTGCCGATGGAGCACGATGATCCTGACATCAGCAAGTGCTGGGGGTGGAAGGATCAGTCGCTTGGTAAGAAGTGGTGGTACTACGGGAAGCTCTTGCGGAGGCGTGCTACGTTGGTCTCTCTCGATCTGCTTCCTACACTCTATGCGTGTAGCGAGAATTATGGTGACTTGAATGGCTATTTGCAAGAGTATCGCGCTGGTATGCTGACAGCCGAAGCCAAACAGATCTACGAAGCACTCCTCACACATGGCCCTCTGGACACCATCCGGCTGCGTCGTGAAGCGCGGATGAGTGCTGAGAGTGCCAAGTCCCGCTTCGAGCGCGCGCTGGTGGAGTTGCAGGTGGGACTCAAGGTGCTCCCCATCGGAGTGGCTAGGGCTGGCGCGTGGAGATATGCGTTCATCTACGAAATCGTGCAGAGGCACTTTCCAGACCTGCCGGAGCAAGCGCGCCATATCAAGCGAAGTGAAGCCCGGCGTACGTTGCTGTTGCAGTATCTCGACAACGTGGTTGCCGCAGATCGGAAGATGATCAGTAAGGTGTTCCACGTGCTCAAATGGACGCCCACCGAACTGGACCGTACCATAGCAACCCTTCTCCGAGAAGACAAGATTCGGGAAGTACAGGTCAAGGGAGTGAAGCATTCCCAACTCGTTTCAACCCGCGCACTGGAGCGTGGACTGTAGGTTCCTGGTCATTGGCCTCGGACGCCACTGCGTTTTCAGCAGTGGCTGCTTTGACCATCTCGCTCAACACTGCAACGAGCAACATCTCTCGGACAGGGTTGTCCGAGAGATCAAGCACGATTTTGCCCCTCGGTGTACCATCACCCCTTGCTGCTTCGTTTGCTGCATGACACGTCATTGCTAATCCTCTGCCCCTGTTTGAACCGCTCCCCATTACGTTTGACCTTTGTCGCCACATAAGTTAAAATTGCCCATAGCCAGTGCCGCCGCCTACACCGGTGGTGCTGGTTAGAGCCGCACCGGTGTTGGCGCGC
>QMLA01000273.1 GCA_003646585.1 Deltaproteobacteria bacterium
CTTCAAAAATACTTAGACGGAAAAATTAAGATAATAATCTCACCTATGGGTCGGGACGTTCATCTGTTGGAAGTGCCTATCATTGGTAAGGTTGTTCTAGTTGGTGAAAAGCAGTTAGAAAATTATGTTGTTAATCTTACAGAATTATATGAGAGTGGATACAATTATATAATTTTATCACCAAAAGGTGAACTGGCTCAAACTACTCTAGAGTGTCTAGATAACTCGAATAGCAAATATACAATTGCTAAATGGTTAGCTGACATCTATCCTTCATATATTAGAGGGAAGCCTCCCTTCATGATTTCGATAAGTAAATTAATGAGCGTCTTAGGTGCAAAATGTCATGTTGTACGCATAGCCAATGTTGAAGAGATTAAAAAAGCTAAGACATACTATATCGATTTGTACTTAAGAGAGAATAGTCCGGGAAGCGTACTCGTTGTTCACACATATGACTATAGTTTTAATGGACATTCTAGTTTCATTGAGATAAGTAATTCTTCGGTATTGTATTATGGAAACAACGCATCAATCATATCGCTGTTTAAAGTTAACTACAGAACTCCGAGGAGACAATACTTTGTCTACTCTGAGGGAACGAAGAATGGAACGGTATTCCATATAGCCCGTGTTAAAAACAGTGATGCTTTTGCAATCAAAGGTTATAGATGGTGGGCTTGTAAAGTCAGGTCATCTTATTCATACTCCTACATATTTGCTTTAAAAGAAGGAGATTATATAAGGCTCTATTCAAACGGTATAAATTCATGTAGTGAGTCCGTAAACATTACTGTTAATAAACAGATTATATATTCGAGAATTGGCGTGTCACAACCATTCCAAGAAACTTGGCTTGATGGAGCAGTTTCCTGGATTGTCTTGTACAATAAAAGTTTAACAGTTTTTGAGTATGAACAGGCTAGGCTAGGCATTTTCCTCTCTAAGAATTTACTATACTTCATAGAGCCCATATGTGTACATCTCTTCAATTACAACTTTACTTTCCACAATGTCAGCCTCATTGATAGTAACATAAAAACAATTTTAGAACTCAAGGGCGTGCAGGAAAACATAACCTATATAAGTATAGCGATGCCGTACACCATGTCCCTATATCTGACGAATAATTGTAAATGCAGAGTTTTGAAAACATTTTCGTTGGCCAACAACTTATTGAAGGTTTACGTAGTGGACATTAAAAGCCCGTACTTCCTAGTAATGCCCGACTTCAATCATGGCGTTGTAGCTATAACAACTCTTGATATATCAAGCAAGTAGTGAGGTTAATAATACGTGTCAAGGAAGTCGCTATACTTGTTGTTTATTGGCTATAACGGTGCATTAAGCCTTGATAAGCTCTTCATATGGGCTACAAGCTTTTACGTTAAAGAAGCTTAGATTTAGTAATAAATTAACTTTATTTGATATCCTAGTTAGGGGCTGTTTCCATGCCCTCATTAGACTGAACTGAAAAAGAAAAATAGTCATGGTTGTTTTGGTGAGCGGGTTCAATGAAGATTCTCCAAGTTGTTCATGGATTCCCGCCGAGACAAAGGGCTGGTACCGAGATATATACATATTATTTATCAAAAGAGTTAGCCAAGAGACATGAAGTTCATGTGTTCTATCCAACACTAGAAAACGTTAAAGAGCCTATTCTTGTCTCGTTTAATCAGGAAGGACTCATACTACACGAGTTAAAACTTCCCAGAAGCAAGGTGCGGAGATTTCTAGGGGCACTATTCTTTGAAAACACATACATAAACAGAGAAGCCGAAAATGCGTTCAAGACAATGGTAGCATCCATACGTCCAAATGTAATTCACTTTCAACACTTAATAGGACTATCGGCTACTCTTATCAAAATCGCTAGAGAATTCAACGTTCCAACCGTTCTTACACTACATGACTACTGGTTCATGTGTCCGAACATCCAGTTGCTTAGACACGACTACACAGTCTGCATTGGTCCAGAACCAAGGAGGTGTCATAAATGTTGGATCAAGAGACGATCTGAAGAAATTTCTGAATTATTAAATAGTAGCTACGGTGTCCCACAATCTCTAGCCAGGAAGTCGTTGCGACTTGTTCTTGAAACCCTTAATTCGCCAAGAAAATTCATAGAACGGGAAAATTACATGAAAGCACTCCTATTGAAAGTGGATAGGATAATAGCTCCTTCTAAATTCGTGAGAAAGCTATTCATCGATTATGGAGTCCCCGAAGACAAGATAACATACTCCGAGAATGGGTACGATTTAAGAGTCTTCGAGGGCTTTAAGAAAAAGAATAAATATACAGACAGAATAGTCTTCGGTTTTGTTGGCGGAGTCAGCAAACATAAAGGCGTCCACATCTTGATCGATGCTTTCATGAATATTCCAGATAAGAAGGCAGAGCTTAGAATATACGGGGACTATAATCCCAAGTCCACATATGTGAGAGAAATCTTGTCAAAGGCGAAGAAGAACATAAAATTCATTGGGAGATTCGAAGATGTAAGAGAACCCTATTCGGAAATTGATGTTTTAGTAGCTCCTTCTATTTGGCCTGAGACCGGGGGACC
>QMLA01000274.1 GCA_003646585.1 Deltaproteobacteria bacterium
CGCGGAGCCCCAAAAGCACCGTCTCCCCCAGCCCCCAAAACCCCTCCGGTCGGGGCACAAAGGGACCCACCAGCAGGGCCGTCAGGGCCGAAAGGAGCATTCTCAGGGACCAGGGAACGCTCCTTGAGCTGAAGATGGGGACAAACAGCAGGATTCCGGATGCCCTGAGGAAGGCGAGCACATAGGCCAGTATGTCCCGAAGATCCACGGTCATCATCTGATCCAGCTTGGGAAATTGAAGAACACCTCGCGGGCGAAGTCCGTGAAGGTCCGCAACATCCAGGGCGAGAAGAACAGGAGGGCCAGGGCCACGGCGATCATCTTGGGGATGAAGGTCAGGGTCATCTCGTGGATCTGGGTCACCGCCTGAAGCACCCCCACCAGGATCCCCACCATGAGGCCGGCCAAAAGGGCGGGGGCAGCCGTCAGGGCTATGACCTTCAGGGTCTCGGACATCATGTGGGTCGCAAAATCCAGGGTCATCCGAAACTCCTCACTAGGGAACTCGCCAGAAGGCTCCAGCCGTCAACCAGGACAAAAAGCATCAGTTTCAACGGCAAGGATATGAGCATCGGGGGGAGCATGAATATGCCCAGCGAAAGCAAGATGCTGGAAACGACCATATCTATGACCAAAAAGGGCAGATACAGGAGGAAGCCGATCTGGAAGGCGGTCTTCAACTCGCTCAACACGAAGGCAGGAACCAGCACCCTCATGGGGACATCCTCGGGTGATTCGAAGGGCCCAAGGCCCGCCATCTGGGAAAAGAGCGCGATCTCCTTCTCGCGGGTCTGCTTGAGCATGAATCCCTTAAGGGGGGGAATGGCCCTCTGGAGGGCCTCCTGAAGACTGATCTTCTCCTCCATGAAGGGTTTGAGGGCTTCCCGATGGACGGTATCGAGGACTGGCTGCATGGTGAAATAGGTGAGGATCAAGGAGAGGCCGATCAAGACCTGATTTGGGGGCATGTGCATGAGACCAAGGGCCTGCCTCAGAAGGGACATCACTATCACGATCCTGGTGAAGCTGGTCAGACATAGAAGCAGCGAGGGCAGAATCGTAAGCAGGGTGAGGATCAAAAGCAGCTTTACGGGGACCGAGAGCTGATCACCGCCTCCGATCTGGATCGTCAAAAGGGACTGGGCCTCTGCAGAGGCTGCAAGCAATACCGGTACTGCGAGGACCGCGTACCTCACCCCCTTCATCGCTCGGCTTCCTTAAGGAAGGGAAACTCATCCTCGAGCTTCTTCATGATCTCCGAAAGGGGTTTAAGGCTGTAGCTATCCTCATCCCCATCCAGGGGGAAGGGAAAGGCCGGTTCAGATTTAAGGGTACCGACCTCAGCTCTCTCCCTTTGGGGTTCGGGAACCTGGGCAGGCCCCTCCTCGAAACTGGAGAGAAGGGAAAACTCTCCCCGATTCAGGGCCAAGAGGAACCTCCTGTGCCCCACCCCAAGCAGCACCACCCTCTCCCTCAGCCCAAAGGAGACCGCCCCGAGGACCTTCAACGGAGAATCCTCCTCCATGGGACGCCTCTTCAGGAGACCGGAAAGGGAGGGCAGTTTAAGGCCGAGTCCCGAGGGCAGCCCTCCCTTCTTCCCCCTGGCGAGCTTCTCGCTCACAAACCACCTCATGACAATCCCCAAACCGAGGATGATTATACAGAGGTTCAATACTGCCCCGAGCTCCATGTCCTCCCCCTATCCCAGTTTCCTTATCCTCTCGGCCGGGGAGATGATCTCCAGGATCCTCACCCCGAGCCTCTCGTCCTTGACCACCACCTCCCCTTTGGCCACCGGCTGCCCATTTACCAGGATGTCGAAGGGCTCGGATGCCTCTTTTTCCAGCTCCACAATGGATCCCTTCCTGAGGTTGAGGAGATCCCTGAGGAACATCTTCCGCCTCCCGAGCTCGACGGAAAGCTCAAGGGGGATGTTCATAAGAAGCTCCAAGTTCACCTGATCCTGTTTCTTCTCCTCCATCTCCTCCTCCTTCACTGCAAAAGCGCCGTGATCTTTATGGCCCGCCGCCCCTGAGAAACTCCTGCCTTGCCCTTAAGCAACGGTATCCCCTCCACCTTCACCAGGAGCTCTTCCCCGGGTCTCGAGGAGATGAAAAACACATCCCCTTCTTTGAGCTTCAGCAGTTCTGAGGCCGTCACCTCCACCTTCACAAACTCCACCTCCAGGGACACCGGAACCTCCTTAAGGGCCTCAATGAGCTGCGACCTCCACTGGGGATCCTCAGGACCGACTTCTACTTTCGCTCCCTCGGCCATGCGATCCCTGAAGGCCTTGACCAGCCCCGATGGCAGACACAGGGAAAAGGCCCCAGCTGGCCCTCCGAAATCCACATCGAAGTCGGCCACAACGATCGGCTCCTCCTCAAAGGAAACCGCGGCAAGCTCGGGGCTCAACTCTATCTTCTCCATATAGAACTCCAAGGGATAAACGGGCTCCCAGGCCATCTTGAGGCTCTGAAGGAGGATGTCCGAAATATGCCTGATTATCCTGGTCTCAATGGGGGTGAAATCCCTCCCCTCCACCTTAACCC
>QMLA01000275.1 GCA_003646585.1 Deltaproteobacteria bacterium
ACACCTAGCCGAGAAGATCCCCTTCCAAGAGATGGTCTGGAACGACCTAGACCCGCTCTACTACAGCTCCTTCAAGCTGATCAAGCATCATCCCGAGAGCATCGAGCTGATCCAGCGGATACTGGTGAAGCTGTCTAAATGCCTGAGCCCCGATGAGAGGAAGGCCGCCAAACAGATATTGAGGGAGGTTAGGAGCAAGCTTTTAGAAGGCACTATCGAATGGCCTTGGGACGCGGTTTGGACGATAGTCCTACACAACGCCTGCCACATCCCGTGGAGAAGCGGGCTGATGCTCAAGTGGACCTACTGCCCGAGGAGATACCTCTACCTGAGGGGGAAGCTGCTCAAGCATCACAGGCTTCTACAAAAGGTGAGGCTGAGGAACGAGGACGCCCTAGACCTCCTCTTGGAGATGGACGGCGAGGATGTGGTCTTCTACGTCGATCCACCACATCTTACGTGCAGCCGCTGGAAGACGGGATATTACAGGCTGGAGTTCAATCCTGAGAAGGCGAGGGAGCTAGACGAGGTGCTTAGAGGATTGAGAGGCAAGGTCTTGGTGAAGCTAAGCCCGAGCGACCTAGAGCACTACAAACTAACCGAGTCATGGAGATGTGTTAGGCTAGATTACCCGAAGGACTCCAAGGTAGACAGGGCGAGATCCATAGGCGAATACAGGTTTTACACGAACTACCCTCCGCCGGCCTGCTCTTCGATGGCGTTAGGCTGAGCCTCGCCAGCCTGTTTACCCTTTCTAGGCTTCTTGCGCTTCAACATCGCTATCGGGTTGAAGGAGACCTTGGCTTCGGGAACTAGTAAGTCGAGCTCGGAGAGGATCTTGAGGCCCCGAAGGTTCAGCCTACCTCTAAGAATGCCACGAGGCCACTCCCTAACCCTCCACGCTAGGTTGAAGTCTGGCTCGAGGCGGGCTATGACGCCCAGGACGCCTCTCACCCAAACCGTCTGCAGAACGCCGCTCGGCTCCTCCACCTCGCTCAATACCTTCTTCTCGGAGGCCTCCACGTAGAAGCGGAGGAAGGTGCCGCTTGCCTCAACATAGACTCCGGGCTGAGAGAAGGCCTCGCTCCAACTCTTCTTCAGGTATTTCTCTACTATGAATCGCTCGAGCCTGCGGATGTGCCTAGCCTCGAGAGGGGCCTCTATCTCGAGGTTCGGAACCATGAAGTCTGGGAGAACGCCGTGATCGGCAAGCTTTTTGAAGGAGTTCTCTGAGACGGCGCCATAGAGCCTGCCCTCCATCCACTCCTCCCTCTTTTCTTGGCTGTTGCATCGCTTCCAGCAGAGCCTGCTCCTGCCGCTAACCGAGTAGTAGTAAACCCTCGACGGCAGCTCCTTAAGCTTGTAGATCCTGTAGATGGCCCTACGGTTCTCGCCTATCTTCAGCACGCATTTCCTCAGCTTCTTATCCTTCCCGCCGATGAACTTTATGTAGCCGTTCTTCAGCTTCTGCCCATTCTCCACGATGAATCTGTCGAAGAAGAGGGTTGGATCGCTTCTCAGCTCCCTCTTGATCCGGCCCCGCGGGGCGGCCATGTCGATGACCGCTTGCCTGAAGTCCTCGAAGCGGCAGAAGACGTTTCTGACGCGGAACAGCGGCTCATCGCTCACGGAGGCCAAAGGGCTGACCCCCTAAACCCCCATGCGATTAACTGTCGTCAAGGGTTATAGGTTTTCTCGGACACCCAATTAACCCCACTAGCCTGAACCCGTTAAATTTTCCCGTATTACACTTCATTTTGGGGGTAGCTGGGGGGCATAATGCTGGAGGCGGCTTCAGCTGAGATCCGTGGGACGGGTAAGGTCGTCGAGGCCATTAGGATCGGTGCAAGAAAGCTACGCGTTAAGCTCAGCAAAGATGATCTGGAGAGGTTGGCTGAGTTCTCGCTAGCGGAGTGGTGGGGGCCTCCCCCAAACATGGAGTCTATGCGAGATCTGATCTCAGCGTACCTCTCCTACGTCGGGAGGGTTGAGGAGGCCAAGAAAGTTCAGAGGTCTGACTCTTGTAGAGGCAGGATGCTTAAAAGATTGGAGGGATACTTTGATTCGAGGGACGCATCCACGCCAAGAATCGTGAGGAAGATGAAGAAGCCGAAGAAAGGGAAGAAGGATGAGCCGAAACCGATCCAGATACCCTACGAGGAGCTTAGGTGTCCACAGTGCAAGGGGTTCGTGATGATCGGAGACCTCCCCGCGATAGACCACTACCTAGAGCACTTCAAGGAGCTGAAGCTAGGGGGAAAGGTGATCAGGGATCTGGCGGACTACAGAAGCCTACCAGATGAAGAGAAGCTGAAGGCCTACCAAATTGCTCGCAGATTCTTTAAGAAGAAAAGATGATAGGCCGGAAGAAACCTTTATATTTCGTAAAAGTCTCTCGCGTGAGACTCATTTCCATTCCCGCCTAAATGGGAGAGGACGGCAAGCCATGGCTCGATAAATTTAGGGTTTGAGAATTATCGGCTGGGGGGAAATGGTTGGGTCGCGCAGGTAAGCTGCTCGGAGCCGTGGCTACCATAATCGTAATCC
>QMLA01000276.1 GCA_003646585.1 Deltaproteobacteria bacterium
GAAGACCCTGGAGGAGCTGATCGACTATGCCAAGAAACACCCCGGGGCGGTGAAGTATGGGAGTGCCGGACCCGGAACGACGACCCATATTGCGATGGAGGGCTTCGCCTACGCTGCGGGGATCAAGTTGACCCACGTGCCCTTTAAGGGATGTGCCAAGGCGATAGCCGCGGTGCTCGGGGGACATGTGGCCATGTTCGGGGGTATTCCTTCCGAGTGCTATCAATACATAAAGACGGGACAGATGAGGGCCCTTGCCGTCTTTTCCAAACAGCGGCTTCCCGAGCTGCCCGATGTCCCGACCCTGATCGAGAAGGGCATAAACTTCTCGGATAGCTCAACCCGGGCCCTTTTCCTCCCGAAAGGGGTCCCTCCCGAGATAAAGGAGATCCTCAGGGAGGGCTTCAGGAAGACCCTGGAGGACAAATCCTGTGAGGCCCTCTTCAAGAAGCTCGGCGAACCCATAGCTTACATGAGTGGCGAGGAGTTCCTGAAGGTCCTGGAAGAGCAGAGGCGGTTTTACGGGAAGGTATTGGAGGCAATAGGCTTAAAGAAGTACTAAAACGCCCGAAGGGGAGGGGAACATCCCCTCCCCCAAGCCTTTGTGCAATGCGCAATTACGACAGGCTCATAGGGGCAATCCTCTTTGCCTTCAGCCTGATCCTTTATTTCTTCATCATACCTTGGGGAATAGAAGGGGCAGGGGAAGGCGGAGCGGGTCTAAGCCCCGATTTCATGCCCCGTTGGATCGCCATCACACTGGCTGCCTTAAGTGCACTGCTTTTTTTCATGGCCAGGCCCTCCCAGAAGAAGGTGAGCCTTTTTGCCCCGAGGGTCCTCATCACGGTGGCCCTCTTTGTGCTTTACATAGCCCTCGCTCCCCTGCTCGGCTACCTTTTGACCTCGGTGCTGGTGATGGCGGCCTATTTGTTACATTTCGGAGTGAGGAAGCCCCTGACGCTGGTGACCCTTTCCTTGCTCCTTCCCTTGGTCCTTTACCTGTTTTTCGCAAGGGTCATGCTGGTGGTCTTACCGAGGGGTTCCCTTTTGCAGTAGGAGGCAGCGGTTGGAGCAGTTTCTGGTCGGTATAAAGCTCATGCTCACATGGCATAACGTGATGTTTGCCCTTTTGGGGGTGGCAGTGGGGATCTTCGTTGGAGCCATCCCCGGGCTCACGGTGACCATGGCCACCGCCCTCATGGTGCCCTTGACCTTCCAGATGGATCCCATCCCTGCCATAGCCATGCTCCTGGGGGTTTACAAGGGCGGGATGTTCGGCGGTTCCATCTCCGCCATCCTCATCAACGCCCCGGGGACCCCTGCGGCTTCGGCCACTGCCCTGGACGGTTTTCCCATGGCTCAGAAGGGGCAGGCCCTTAAGGCCCTGAAAATGGCCCTTTACTCTTCGGTGACCGCCGACACCCTGAGCGATATCGTCTTGATCCTCGTAGCCCCGCCCCTGGCGAGCTTGGCCCTCAGATTTGGCCCTCCCGAGATCTTCTCCTTGGTGGTCTTTTCCCTGACCATCATCGCGGCGGTCTCGGGAGGCTCCCTCCTCAAGGGGCTTGTGGCGGCCACCTTGGGGGTGCTTTTTGCCACCGTTGGGATGGATCCCGTGGCCGGGACTTCTCGCTTTACCTTCGGTTATGTGGAGATGCTCAAGGGCATAGGCCTTCTGCCCATGTTGATAGGGCTTTTCGCCGTCTCGGAGGTCCTGATAAGGGTCGAGGCCCCGCTCAAGGAGATCATGGGCAAATCCCTCCTCAAGGACTCGGATCGGCCTGAGGACAGAGGGGTTTCCTGGGCGGAGTTCAGGAGATGCTTGAAGACCATCCTCAGGGGGACGGCCCTCGGGACCTTCCTCGGGGCCATCCCCGGGATCGGATCGACCATTACTGCCTTCCTCAATTACGGTATGGCACAGCGCTCATCGAAGCATCCCGAGCGCTTCGGAAAGGGGGAGCTTGAGGGAGTGGCTGCGGCAGAGTCGGGAAACAGCGCCGTTTGTGGTGCCACCCTCATACCCCTCCTGAGCCTGGGCATCCCGGGGGACATAGTCACCGCGGTGCTCCTCGGTGCCTTCATGATCCAGGGGATAGCCCCTGGGCCGACCATGTTTCAGGAACACGGGCGGATCATCTACGCGCTGTTCGTGGGGCTTATGGTCTGTAACCTCGGAAACCTCCTGATAGGGAGCTTCTCGGTGAGGGCAGCAAGGAACGTGTTGCGCATCCCCCAGAGGATACTGTATCCGGTGATCCTGCTCCTCTGTTTCGTGGGCACTTACGCCATTGACAACAGCCTCTTTGATGTCCAGGCCATGCTGTTTTTTGGGGTGCTGGGCTATGTCATGAGGAAATTCGATTACCCGCTGGCACCTCTGCTTATCGCCTTCGTGCTCGGACCCATGCTGGAAAATGCCCTGCGGCAGGCCCTCATCATGTCAGATGGAAATGTCGGGATCTTCATCTCAAGGCCCATCTCCCTTGGCTTCCTCGTCCTTACGGTTCTCACTGTCGGCTTCATCGCCCTTAGATTCTAC
>QMLA01000277.1 GCA_003646585.1 Deltaproteobacteria bacterium
GGTATAAGCTGCTGGTTCTGGCCTTCGACGATTCATCCCTCCCGGAGGAGTTCAGGGGGATGGGGAGGAGGGCCTCGGAGGTCCTGAGGAAATTGATGGCTGAAACGAGGGCCTGTGTCATCGTCGACCCACAGAGGGTCCGGTTGCAAACCCCCTTGAATCCGGAAAGGCTCTGGGAGCTGTGGAAGATTGGGGGGATCCACGCGGTGGTGAGGGGAAGGATCAAGGAGGCCATGATCGCAGAAGAAAAGACCCATGCTCTGGCCCTGGTGACGGTGGAGGCAGAACTCCTTAGCACGGAGACGGGACAGGTGGTGAAGGGGGCCTTTGGACAAAATCCCATCAGGCTGTCGCGAACCCAGGGGCCACAGAGGAGGATGAAGGCCTTGGAGAAGGCCCTTGAAGGGGCCCTGACCGAAGTGAGGGACAGCCTCCTTTTGGGGCTCTCTCAGATGGAATGGAATACCTCGGTGATAAGGGTGGAAGGGAACGCGGTTTACATTAACGCGGGAAGGAAATCGGGGCTTAAGGTGGGAGAGGAACTTGAGGTCTTTGCCCCAGGACCAGAGGTGCACCATCCCTTAACCGGAGCTATCATCGGACGGAGCCCGGGCCCCAAGAAGGGATCCATAAGGATCGAGGGATTCTTCGGCCTCGATGTGGCCAAAGCCGTGATCCTTGAGGGGAAGGGAATCGCCCCCGGGGACATGGTTAAACCCACCCGTTAGAGGGCAGCACCTATGACCCTGGAAAGCTCCCCGGCGGTTTCGGCCACCTTCTTGCCATAGTCCTTCGCGATATCCCGATCGAAGGTCCCCACCACGAAGACCAGGGCCACCACCCTCCCCTTGCGATCCAAAACGGGGGCGGCAACACTGCTGAACCTCGGATCCATCTCCCTTATGTCCTCGGCAAACCCCATCCGACGGAGGAGGGAAAGCCTGGACTCCAACCTTCCCTGCCTTGCCCAACGGCCAAGGCTTTCGTCCTTAAGGAGCTCCTCCCTCTCCTCGGGGGGGCCAAAGGCCAGCATCACCTTCCCCAGGGCCCCATAGCTTAAGGGAAAGCGATAGCCGAGGGGAATGGTGATCTTCACCCCCTCATCGGCATGCTCCTTGGCCACCACATAAACCTTACGGTCGATGATCCGCCCCAGAAAGGCCGTGCAGCTGGTCTTCAAGGCAAGCTCCTTCAGGAAGGGCTCGGCCTTGTTCCTGTAGTCGAGGTTCTCAAGGACCTTCTCCCCCATGAAGATGAGCGCGGGCCCCAAGGAATAGGCCTTCGTCTCCTCATCCTTCTCCACCAAACCGAATTCCTTCAGGGTATTGAGGATGTAATAGACACGGCTTTTGTGCATCCCCAGATCCCGCGCCATATCCGTAAGCTTCACCTTGAAACGGGAACCCCGGGCCATATAAAGCAGGATCCTGCCCACCTGCTGAACCGCCGGAACCACCCTCTCAGCCATAACCCAAAACCTCCGTTTTCGTAGAAAGAACCGTGTTCATTCTTGCACGATCGAACTGGTGGGGTCAAGTTTGGGTTAGGGGAACAGGGGTATGTCTTTCAGTCCTGTGGTTTCGGGGAGATCGGTCATGATGTTCATGTTTTGGATGGCCTGACCTGAGGCGCCCTTTGTGAGGTTGTCTATGGCCGATACTATTACGGCCTTGTTGCCCTGGGTTGTGAAGCCGATGTCGCAGAAATTGCTCCCCCGGACAGAGGCCGTGGAGGGGAAGGTTTGGGGGGGGCATATCCTTATGAAGGGTTCCCCATGGAAGCGCTCCCGGTAAAGCTGCTGAAGGTCCTCCTCTCTCATATTCGATTTGAGGTTCACGTAAATTGTGGAGAGGATCCCGCGATTCATGGGGATGAGGTGGGGGACGAAGTAAACCCTTGTCCTTTGACCGGTGAGCCTGCCAAGCTGTTCCTCCATCTCCGGAATGTGGCGATGTCTCAGCACACCGTAAGCCCTTACGGATTCTGCGACCTCGCAAAAGAGGGTCCCCTCCTGGAGCCCCCTTCCTGCACCGCTTACCCCGCTTTTGGAATCGACGATGATGGGTCCGTCGATCATTCCCCTTTCTGCCAGGGGCAGGAGGGCAAGCAGCACTGAGGTCGGGTAGCAGCCCGGGTTGGCCACAAGCCTTGCCCCCTTTATCTGCTCGCGGTAAAGCTCCGGCAGGCCGTATACGGCCTCGGGCAGCAGTTCCGGGCATTCGTGCTGCCCATACCATTTCTCATAGACCTCCGGATCCCTGAAGCGGAAATCGGCGCTCAGGTCTATGACCCTCTTTCCCCTCCTCAGGATCTCCCTTGCGGCCCGCATGGCCGTTCCGTGGGGAAGGGCCAAAAAAAACAGGTCGGCCCTCTCGATCACCTCTGGCTCAAAGGGGGAAAACTCCGGCAGGCCCATTCCCCGCAGGGATCCGAAGACCTCCTCGGGTCTCCTACCTTTGTGCCTTTCTGCCGTGAGGACGGTTATCTCGACCCGGGGGTGACGCAAAAGGAGCCGCAGCAGTTCTCCCCCCGTGTATCCAC
>QMLA01000278.1 GCA_003646585.1 Deltaproteobacteria bacterium
GATTACCTCTTGGAGTACTGGAACCTGGCGCGGGCACCCCTCTGACCGTATTTCTTGCGTTCCTTCTTTCGGGCATCCCTGGTCAGAAGCCCCGCCTTCTTCAGGGTGGGTCTGAGCTCTGAATCGAAGTTCACCAGTGCTCGGGCGATGCCGTGGCGTATCGCCCCTGCCTGACCCGATATCCCACCGCCTTGAACGTTCACGTAAACATCGAATTTCCCGAGGGTATCGGTGAGCCTGAAGGGTTGAAGGATCATGAGCCGCAGGGTCTCCCGGGGGAAATAATCCTCAAAACCCCTCTTGTTGACCACGATCTCCCCTTTGCCCGGCATCTTCAGCCATACGCGAGCAACTGCCGTCTTCCGCTTCCCGGTCCCGTAAAAACGTTGGATCTCTCCCTCCATCTCCGACCTCCTCAGGTTTCAATCTGCAAGGGTTCGGGCTGCTGGGCCTGGTGGGGATGTTCGGGCCCAGCATATACCTTCAGCTTCCTCAGAAGCCTCCGGCCCAGTCTGTTCTTGGGGAGCATCCCGCGGACGGCAAGCCTTATGAGCTCCTCGGGCTTGCGCTGAAGGAGCTGCTGGGCCGTATACACCTTCAACCCCCCGGGGTAGCCCGAATGGCGGAAGTATAGCTTCTTCTGCCATTTTTTCCCCGTCAGGCGGACCTTGTCGGCATTGACCACTATCACGAAGTCCCCCGTGTCCAGATGGGGGCTGAAAACGGGCTTGTGCTTTCCTCTGAGGATCTTGGCTATCTCGCTGGCCAGCCTCCCCAGGATCTTCCCCTTGGCATCCACCACATACCACTTCCTCTGCTTCTTGGCCTCCTCTGCGGTGAGGTGGAACGTCTTCATGGCCATCCTCCCGGTGACAAAAAGAAGGCAGCCGGGCTTGCACCCAACCGCCATCAAGATGTTTAATACATTCAACCCACCATTGTCAACGCTCCGGGAGGGAAGGATGGACTTTGGGCGGATAGTCGATCTCCTGTTCGAGGTGGGGATGCTGCAAAGGACGCCGCGGACCGGCTACAGGTTCCTGGGATCGGGAGGGCAGTCGGTGGCCGAGCACCTCTTCCGCACCGCCCTGATCGGTTACTGCCTGGCAAAGCTGCAGGGAGCCGATGGGGCGAAGGTGGTCCTCATGTGCCTGGTTCACGATCTGGCCGAATCCAGAACCGGGGATCAGAATTACGTGTATAAACGCTATGTCGAGGTAAAGGAAGAGGAGGCCTTAAGGGACATGCTTGAGGGTACACCCTTCGGGGAATTCCTGGAGCTTGTGAAGGAGTTCAACGAGGGAAAGACCCTGGAGGCGCAGATCAGCCGCGATGCAGACCAGCTGGACCTCATCCTGGAGCTGAAGGAACAGAAGGACCTTGGGAACCCCTACGCGGAGGAGTGGCTGAGGTATGCCCTTAAGCGCATAAGGACCCCCTCTGGCAAGAAGCTCTCTCAAGCCATCATGAACCGCCAGTTCTGTGACTGGTGGTTCCGGAGGGAAGACGAGGACTGGTGGGTCAGGGGAAGGTAAAGCGGTATTTCGCCATCGGGGACATCCACGGGTGCCTCTCCTCCCTTGAGGCCCTCCTGGAGAGGCTCAATCCCCTGCTCGATCCCGAGGAGGACGCCATAGTCTTTGTCGGCGATTACGTCGATCGGGGTCCGGACCCCCGGGGGGTCATCGAGAGGATCATCAAGCTGAGGGAGGAATTCCCCAATGTGATCTGCCTCATGGGGAACCATGAGGATATGTTGCTAAACTGGGTGACGAAGGGGGAGGATCTGGAGCTCTATCTCTACAATGGAGGGGGATCCACTATAAGGAGTTATTCCGGGGGTGGAAGTTTTCAGCTTCCCCCTTCTCACCTGGAGTTCCTCAAGTCCCTCCTCCTTTACTATGAGACCGACCACTACCTGTTTGTACATGCCGGCCTAAGGCCCGGGATACCCCTGCAGAGGCAGGAGAGATTCGATCTTTTGTGGATCAGGGGGGATTTCATCTTCTCGAGGCATGACTTCGGAAAGATCGTGGTCTTCGGCCATACACCCCTCAGGGAACCCCTGGTGATGGACAACAAAATAGGCATTGACACCGGGGCCGTGTACGGGGGGAGGCTCACCTGTGTTGAGCTTCCGGCCCTGAGGTTTTATTCGGTCCCGGGTTGGGAAGGAGGTCTGGGCTTGGTATAAAAGTCGAGCATCGCCAGGGCGAAGGCCACAATCACCGGTGCAGCCACTATCCCCAGGAGGCCGAAGGCCTTGATTCCCCCGAGGATGGCGAAGAAGAGAAGCAGCGGGTGCACCTTCGTCCTCTCCCCGATGAAGATGGGCCTCAAGAGGTTGTCCACCGTGCTCACTATGAGGAGCCCCCAGCCAAGCAGGAAAAGGGCCTTTGTGACCTCCCCCTGGGCGAAGAAGAGCCAAAGGACCGCCGGGACCCATACCAGATAGGCCCCCACTATCGGCAGAAGCGAAAGGGCGGCCATGACCAACCCCCATAGCACGGGGGAAGGGAGCCCCACGATCCAGAAC
>QMLA01000279.1 GCA_003646585.1 Deltaproteobacteria bacterium
GCCCTTTTGGGCAGCCACGGCAGGCTCGAGCTGGCCATGAGGGAGAGGTCCCTTCATGCCGCGAGGGGATGGGGGGTGGGGAGGGAAGTCCTGGTGAGGTCGCTCCCCTGAGCGATGGAGAGGGATCCCCGGATACGGCCCGCCCTGCTTCAGGAAAGGTATCAAGGGAAGGTTAGGTGCCTAACCTGTGAAAGGCGGTGTCTGCTGGAGGAGGGGAAGGAGGGATTCTGCAAGACCAGGAGGAATGTGGGCGGCACCCTTTACACCCTGGTTTACGGTGAGATAGCCCCCGGGGAGTCGGGCATAGCCCTCAATCCCATCGAGAAGAAGCCCATATATCACTTCAAGCCTGGGACCATGTGCCTGACAGTTGGTACATGGTCCTGCAATTTCTCCTGTCCTTGGTGTCAGAACCACTCCATAAGCAAGAGGCCCGATCTAATCGGGACGGGCTATTACCTGGACCCGGAGACCTTCCTTGAGCTGGCCGAGGAGATGGGGGCAGAGGGCACAAGCATTTCCTTCAACGAACCAACCCTGCTTCTGGAATACTCCCTGGATGTCTTCCATCTGGCGAAGAAGAGGGGGCTGTATAACACCTATGTAACCAACGGTTACATGACCCTTGAGGCCCTGCGGCTCCTTATACAAAGCGGCCTCGATGCAATGAACATAGACATGAAGGGCAGTGCCGAGACCTACAGGAGGTTCTGTGGGGCCGACGGGGAGGTGGTGTGGAGGAATGCCCGCTTCGCCAAAGGGGAGGGGATATGGGTCGAGCTGACCACCCTGATCATCCC
Source organism: Deltaproteobacteria bacterium (assembly GCA_003646585.1). Lineage (GTDB taxonomy): Bacteria > Desulfobacterota > B13-G15 > B13-G15 > B13-G15 > B73-G16. Next base: position 801 of record QMLA01000279.1, read on the forward strand.
CGGGGTGAACGACGATGAAGGGACATTGCGGGGGATAGCGCGGAGGATCCGCAGGGAGCTGGGATCGGACACCCCGTGGCATGTCACCGGCTATTACCCCGCCTACAGGTTCACCGCCCCACCGACCCCTCTGGCGACGGTCCAGAGGGCCTGGGAGATCGGAAAGGAAGAAGGGCTTGACTTCGTCTACGTGGGCAACTTCCCGGGCCACCCCCTCGAAAACACCTATTGTCCCAACTGTGGACTGCTCATCGTGGAGAGGGCGGGTTTTGGGGTGAGGAGGGTGAGGCTCGAGAATTCATCTTGTCCCCGTTGCCATGTTGCCTTGCCCATAAAGGTTTGATCCTTTTGTATAATGTTCCCGTGAAGCGAGTTTGCATGAGGACCCTTCTGGTATGGCTCACCTTGATCCTTAGCACCATCCCTTTGAGCGTCCTTGCCCTTTTGACCTTTCCCTTTGATCGCAAGGGCAACACCATCCACCGCTACGCAAGGCTTTGGGGAAGGTTGATCCTCTGGGCCTCGGGCACGAAGGTGGAGGTCAAGGGGGCAGAGAACATCCCCAAGGGGCCAGCTATAATTATGAGCAATCACCTGAGCGCCTTTGACATCTTCGTGCTTTCGGCCTGCTTACCCGTTCAGTTCCGATGGCTCGCCAAGGCGAGCCTTTTCCGCATCCCCTTTTTGGGATGGGCCATGAGCTGTGCGGGTTATATCCCGGTTGAGAGGACCAATCCTCGTGAAGCCCAAAGGAGCATCCAGGAGGCATCCGAGAGAATCCGTTCGGGCACCCCGGTGCTCATCTTTCCGGAGGGCACCCGGTCAAGGGACGGAAGCCTCGGTCCCTTCAAAAGAGGGGGATTCAGGCTCGCCCTCAAGGCAGGGGTACCCATCGTGCCGGTAGCTATAAAGGGGACTTATGAAATAATGCCGAGGGGAAGCCTCAAGATCAGCAAGCCCCAAAGGGTTACGGTGCTGATAGGGCGACCGATCCCCACCGAAGGCTCAGGTCCCCAGCAGAGGGATGCCCTAATGGAGGAGGTGCGCAGGGCCATTGAGGAGGGCCTCAAGGAGGCCGAGGGATGTCATCCCCGGTGAAGGTGATACCCCTTGGCGGGGTGGGGGAGATAGGGCTGAACATGATGGTGATCGAGCATGGCGACTGCGCCTTTCTGATCGATACAGGCTTGATGTTCCCCGAGGACTACATGTTCGGGGTGGACATGGTCATCCCGGACATAACCTATCTGCGTTCCATAAGGGAGAAACTCAGGGCCGTCATCTTCACCCATGGCCATGAGGACCACATAGGGGCCTATCCCTTCCTGTGGGAGGACCTGGCGGGGCTGCCCGTGTACGGGACTGCCTTCACCTTGGGGTTGCTGGAGCAGAAACTGAAGGAGCAAAAGGGACATTCCCTGGGGGAATTTTACGTGGTCAAACCTGGTGACAGGGTGCAGATAGGCCCTTTTGGGATCGAATTCATAAGGGTATGCCATTCGATCCCCGACTGTGTAGGACTTGCCATCGAGACCCCAGAGGGGATCATAGTGCATTCGGCTGACTTCAAGGTGGAACCCAGTGCCCCCTCTTACGAAAGGACCGATCTCGGCAGGTTTTCCGAGCTGGGCAGAAGAGGGGTTGCGCTGCTTCTGGCAGATTCCACCAATGCGGACCGCGAAGGATCGAGCCTCTCTGAGCTTGAGGTGGCCCGGAACCTGGAGGAGATAATCA
>QMLA01000280.1 GCA_003646585.1 Deltaproteobacteria bacterium
AACTTCACCCAACCAGGCAACTATTCAGTAACCCTAACAGTAGTAGACGAAGTAAACAGAATAAGCACAATAACAAAAATAGTCCAAATACTCAACGCATCACAAGTACCATGGGATGTCAACGGCGACGGACAAGTGCGAATGGACGATATCTGGTTGGTAGCCATACACTTCGGAGAAACCCCTGAAGATCCCAACTGGGATCCAAGAACGGATGTCAACGGCGACGGAAAAATTAGAATGGACGATCTCTGGTTGGTAGCCATACACTTCGGAGAAAGCTATCCATAACCACAAATCCCCCTCCAATTTTTCCGTAACATATCCATAATATGGTGGCATAGAAACTTTCTACATAAGGTTTAAGAGAACCAAAATTAAACAATTAATACACAGAGAAGGGAGAAAATAAATGTCAGCTAAAACAAAATTCATTCTAATAATATTATTGGCAATATCGCCTCTCGCAACGCTTCTACCAAAAGGTTCCACATCACCTGGAGCAACCATATACGTCTATCCATCCAAATACGTCTTTGACATAAATAATGCCACAATAGGAACGACATTCAACGTAACTGTATGGGTCACAGGCGACTTCCCCCTAAACGTAATGATGTGGCAAGTCAACCTCATCTACGACAAGAATTTAATAAATGTAACCCAAGCATGGGGCGAAGTAACCGGCACATGGACACTGAGAGCATGGCCAAATACCAACTTCCAAGGAAGAAACTGGGATCCCGACTACATATTCTACGGAAAATTCGGAGGAATGATAGCTGACCCCGTCTACCTTGACATAGACAACGAAAGAGCAGCCGTACTACTAGGAGACCTAATGATGTCTGAAGAAACCATAGAAGAAACCAAAAAGCTATGCACAATAGAGTTCGAAATTAAAAAACTCCCAGAAGAAGGCGAAACTCTCTCCTGCACTCTCAATATAAACAATGAAGATACATACCTCTATGACAGCCAAGGACCAATACCCGACGTAACAATAGTAGACGGTCAATATGAAATAAGCTATCCAGGCGCCCCACCACCGCCACCGCCGCCACCCCCACCAGGAAGAACCTACCTATACATAGACCCAGAAGAAATAATAGACCCGACAATGCTGCCTTCATCAACCTTCGACATCAATGTAACAATAGAGAATGTTACAGATATGACACTCTGCAGTTTCAACCTATCCTATAACCCCTCAGTCCTTCAATGGATGGGAATCAGAACCTTCAAAGTTCAGGACCAGCTTCCGACAACTAGCCTGCAAATAGATGACACAGCAGGCTTTATTAAAATAGAACTAACCTATGCCCAACCAGTCTCAATATTAACAGCAACACCGCTAATAGGAATAACATTCCACGTAGAAGCACTCGGATCAAGCCCCTTAGATCTGCACGACACCCAAATCCTAGACTCAGAAGGCCTCCCAATAGAACACGACGTAGGAGACGGATTCTTCATGAGTCTAATACGCGACATAGCAGTAATCAACGTAACAATTTCAAGAAGCTGGGCCTACGAAACATGGCCAATAAACATAACAGTAACAACCAAAAATCTAGGAATGATCAACGAAACATTTACAATAAGCATCAAATACGATGATAACCTAATAGAGGAAATAACAATAACCGACCTCGAACCCGATGAAGAAAGAACCATAACCCTAACATGGAATACAACAGGCGTAATCGGAAACTACACAATAAAAGCTGAAGCAGAACTACTCCCATATGAACTTAATGTAACCAACAACCTTTACGTAGACGGAGAAATATACATAAGGCTACTTGGGGACGTCGATGGAAACTGCATCGTCGAAATGCGCGACCTATACGCTGCAGCCATATCCTTCGCCTCAAACGAAGGAGACCCAGACTGGAACCCCTACGCAGACTTGGACCAAAATGGAAGAATAACAATGATGGATCTATACATAATAGCAAAGAATTTTGGAAGAACCTGCCCCTGACCTCTCCTCACCCCCATTTTTATGTAATTGAACGATTGCTACGGCAAAAGATTTAAAAACTGAATGAAAAATAAAGACTTAAAGGGTTGAAAATTGGATGAAAAAGTAAAACTCTTAATGTGCCTTTTGCCGCTCGTGCTGGCGATTTCAGCGTCAGCAAAAGTTCCTATGGTATCCGCTACGAAAACAATACACTTTAAACCATCAGTTTACGTATTCGCCCCAGAAAATGCATCAATAGGAACATTATTTAATGTGAGTGTATGGGTTTCAAGCGATTCCTATCCATATAACCTCATGATGTGGGAAGTATATCTAGAATATAATCAAACTTTAATAAACGTCACAACATATCACAGCGACTTTTGGAACAAAACAGCGGTCTATGCATGGCCAAACATGGACTTTGGACAAAGAACCTTTGATCCTGCATACGTATTCTACGACGAGTTAGGAGGAATGATGACGAAAGCCGATTATATGTATGTAAGCTCAGAGATAGGCGCAGTCCTACTAGGAGATCTGTTGATGGGCGATACATC
>QMLA01000281.1 GCA_003646585.1 Deltaproteobacteria bacterium
CTGGCTTGTACAGTGGAAGCTCTACTACCTATGTCCATATCTGCCAATCTATTCGAGAAACTACTTCGACCTATACAAGCCGGGTCTAGTTGACTGGGTAGAGTCGCCTGGATTCGGAAGCGCCGCGTATCAGACAGTCATGCCATGGACGTTTGCTAACCTACACTGGGCGGACACTCCGGTAGGCGGCGAGATGCGTTATCACGTTAGCGGAGATGTTTCAACAATAAATCCGTTTAAGGCATCATGGGTCTACGAAGTAACAATACTGAACAGGATGTATGACGCCCTCTACGTATATAACCCATACACGCATGATATTGTGCCGTGGGTGGCAACCCACTGGGAAATTGAGCCGTGGAAGCTGCCAGACAACTCAACTGGAATGATACTGTGGATATGGCTAAGGAATGATGTAACTTGGCAGGACGGCGACCCAGTAACGGCTGAGGACATTAAGTGGAACTTCGACTTCATAAACAGCACTCAAGCTCCAGAGTATACGCCAATAATTTCGCCAATCTACCAGGGATGTGAGGTAGTACATGATTATCTGCTCAAAATCTACATAAATGGAACAGGATTCTTCAAGGCACAAGAGTTTCTAGGATCAGCCCTGGTATATCCACGGCAGGTCTGGGAGCCCTTCTGGGGCGACTATACAGGTGCCTCAAGCTATAAGCCGTGGACTGAGGCAGGTCCCAATGGCTTGCCAACTAAACTTTATGGAACTGGCCCGTGGATACTAGAGTACTGGGATGAAGTCTCAACAGCCAAGATAAACAAGAATCTCAATTACTGGGCAAGATTGGCCTCGTCCAGTTCAGCGGCTGGTGTACTAGGCGCCCTAAGGGTTGTTGGACGTGAGGCAACTGATAATACTCCGAAGATTTACGGCACAAGAGGTATAGAAATACAGTTGCTGAATATAGATCCATTTGAACAGAAGACGGTTGAATACTACGTTGAATTGGTTGATAAAAACGGTGCTTCATGGTACATCTACGGAAGCCCCGACAGCCCGAACACTGCCAACTTAGACCCAATTGACCCAGAAATATTGACTCCGACAATCAAAGACTGGGATAAAATACCTGTAGGCCCAGTTACAGTTAAGCTTTATGTAAGGTTCTCTGGCGAGACCGACTTCAGCGTGAAGAATCAGATAACTGCCTATTACATACCGGGCGATGTTAACTGTGACGAAAAGGTTGACATGATTGACCTCTGGCGTGTAGCAAAAGATTTCGGTGTTACTGGTGTTGATCCGGGTGTCTTGACAACCGATGTTAACTGCGACGGCAAGGTTGACATGATTGACCTCTGGTCTGTTGCCAAGCAGTTCGGTAAGCAGTAGCCGCCGAGTCTACCTTGACATATTTCCCCCCTTTTTATATGTAACAAAAAATTACAGTTCTTATTGAGGTGTTGCTGGGCTTTTATTTATATTCAAAATATCTCTTTTTAGTTATAGAACTTTTTTCCGTAATACTTAAATCTCCAAAAAACTTCACTTATCATTGAAAGAGGAGAAGGGAGAAGTAAAAATGAGTCGCAAGTTATTGAGTAGTTCTGCTTTGGTTGTCATTGCCCTTTTGGTTCTCAGCAGCTTCGCCGCAATAGACGTTGGTGTTGCTTCGCCAACAATAAGAATATACTTTGAGCCTTCGGAATATGTCTTTGACACTTCAACTGTCGGTACTGGCTACAAATTCAACGTTACCGTTTGGGTGGAGTCAGACACCGACTTTAACCTGATGATGTGGCAAGTCTACATTGTTTACGATCAAAGGTACATTAATGTTGTACCCTACGACAACACCTATCGTGCATGGCCAAATGACTTTCTGGGCGGCAGAAACTGGGATCCCGAGTATGTATTCTATGGTATAGGTGGAGGTGCCATTGGAAATCCGTACTACTATGACCTCTATCCGAACGCTGCAATCAAAATAGGCGACACCCTAATGGGTGACATAACCATTCCGGCTAATACTCCTAAGAAGTTGGCGCAGTTCGAATTTGAAGTAAAGGCTGTTCCAGAAAAGGGTGAGTCTCTCTATTCTGACTTAATAATCAACAGTGCAGACACATATCTGTATGACAGTACGGGTCCGATACTTGTAGGGCCTGATCCGAATATCTATGACAGCTACTACAGACTTGATTGGGTGGCTCCACCAGCGCCCTACCTCGATGTTGTAAGGGCTGATGGAGAGCCTTGGCCTCTGGTCTTTGAAAGATGGTATGATGTAGTCGGTGAAACCTTTGATGTAGATGTTTACATTAAGGATCTTCATGAAGCTTGGGGATTGACTGGCGCCAACCTAACTTTGACCTTTGACAGCACACTAATCAACGCAATCAACGTTGCTCCAGTCGCAGGCGTTTGGGGAACCTCAAGCTGGGACATTTCCACTCCGGGAGTTGTAGAGATTAATGTCAGCGACCCGATGATAAGTCTCTTTGGCGATGTCAAAGTTGCCACTGTAACATTTGAAGTGATTTATCAAGGTACCTATCCAGA
>QMLA01000282.1 GCA_003646585.1 Deltaproteobacteria bacterium
GGAGCCGTCCGGCCATAGACCTTTATCACCTGCCTGAGCCCGTGTTGAGGAAGATCTATTCCACGCCTATCCCCTATGATGGGCCCCTCAGCTCGGATCACCGGGCATATGAGGGGAAGGCCTGGGAGGTGTTCTGGCAGCAGCAGTGCTATATGGCTGTCGATTGTCTTGGCATCTGCAAGTATCACACGACCTTCCTTGGGGCCACGCATCCCAACTTCGAGGAGTGGCCCAAGGTCATCTATTACAACACGGGGCTTGAGTTCACCCCCGAGGAGCTGTGGGAGATCGCCTGGAGGTGCAACACCCTGGAGAGGATGTTCAACCTCCGCGAGGGCATGGACATAGACGATCCGGCCCGCGGGGACATGCTCAACGAGCGCTATTTCAACGAGCCCTGCAAACGCGGTGCTCCTGATGTGGTGGGCACAAAGATCGACAAGGAGAAGTTCCTCAAGATGCGCGAGGAGTTTTACAGGTACAACGGTTGGGATGAGAAAGGGGTCCCGACCGAGGAGACCCTGAAGAAGCTCGGTCTGGAAAACGAGCCATCCCATCTACTTTAAAGGAGGGTAGTCATGGCGCAGAAGGCCTTGGTCATAGACTATCAGAAGTGCACAGGCTGCAGGAATTGTGAGCTGGTCTGTTCCGTTTACCATGAGGGGGTGGCCAATCCCTACAAGGCCCGGATCAAGGTGGAGAAGTGGGAATGGGAGGGGTTGTACATCCCCGTGACCTGCAGGCAGTGTGTCGATGCCCCCTGTATGGCGGTATGCCCGGTGAAGGCCATAAGCCGCGACGAGTCCCTGGGGAGGGTCGTGGTTGATCACGATCTCTGCATCGGCTGCCGTTCCTGTGTCACGGTCTGTCCCTTCGGTGCCATGGGCTGGAATCCAGATACCAAGAAGGTTTATAAGTGCGATCTCTGTGACGGCGATCCGCAGTGTGTGAGGTTCTGCTACGAGAAGGCCGTCGATTATGTGGAGGTTTCCGCAGAGCCCATCCTGAAGAAGCGCGAGGCCGCAGAGAGGATAGCCGAGGCCCATAAGAAGGCCATGGAGCTGACCCTGGCCGAGGGCTGAGAAAGAAAGGGGGGCGCTTAGGCGCCCCCCTTCAAAAGGGGGGTGATCTCGGTGGCGGTTAAGGTTCGATTGCATCCTTTCCTGAACGATGGGAAGGAAGGGATCTTTGAGGTGGACGGTTCAACGGTCGGGGAGTGCCTGAAGAAGCTGGTGGAGCTCAATCCCGCCTTCAGGGAGAGGTTTTTTGAGAAGGACGGCAAATTGAGGAATTACATGGAGGTTCTGGTGAACACCAAGACCACCTTCCCCTTGGAGCTCTCCCATCCCGTCAAAGACGGCGATACCCTTGACGTGATAGTATTCCTTGCAGGTGGATAGTCAAGGGGACCCCTTGAAAAGGATTATCGTTGGGATCTCGGGGGCAAGCGGGGCCATTTACGGGATAAGGTTGCTTGAGGTCCTCAGGGATCTCGGAGTGGAGACCCATTTGGTGATCACCGATCCGGCCAAAAGGATCATTCAGACCGAGACCACTTTCTCCCTGCAGGAGGTGATCGACCTTTCGGATCACTATTATCATGTGGACGATGTCGGTGCTCCCATTGCCAGCGGTACCTTCCCGGTGGATGGGATGGTGGTTGCCCCTTGCTCGATAAAGACCCTTTCGGCCATTGCCCACTGTTATGCGACGAATCTGCTGGTGAGGGCAGCCGATGTCACCCTTAAGGAGCGTCGGAAATTGTTGCTTCTGGTGCGTGAGTCCCCCTTACATAAGGGGCATCTGGACCTGATGCTCAAGGCGACCGAACTCGGGGCGATCATCGTCCCCCCTGTCGTCTCCTTTTACAATCACCCCAAGACCCTCGACGATGTGATTGACGATGTGATCCGGCGAATCCTTAGGCTTTTGGGTCTGGATCAGTAGAGGCTTTGGCGATCAAGGGTCCTGTAGTTGAGGGCCTCAAGGACGTGTTCTTCTGCGATTTCCTCCTTCCCCTGGAGATCCGCGATGGTGCGGGAGACCTTCAGGATGCGGTCGAAGGCCCGCGCACTTATCCCGAGTTGTCTCATGGCCCCTTGCAGCAGGTCCTTGGCCCCTGGGGATAGCTTACAGTAACGTTTGATCTGTTTTGGGCCCATTTGGGTGTTGCAGTATATTCCCTCGTCCCTGAACCTTTCCAGCTGCATTTGCCTTGCCCTTATGACCCTCTGGCGTATCTCCTCTGATCTCTCAGAGGGGCTTCCCTCGAGCAATTCCTGATACTTCACGGGGGGCACTTCTACGTGGATGTCTATCCTGTCCAGGATCAGCCCCGATATCCTCGATCTGTAACGCCTTATCTCGTTTACAGAGCATCTGCACTCCTTCAGCGGGTTGCCGTCACCTCTTTCCTATTTTAGCTTCCTTATATCTGTTCACATGAGCAAGCAACGAAATTCTCACCACACATAGCCATGCAAGCAGAGTGGAGAATGGCAAACCAC
>QMLA01000283.1 GCA_003646585.1 Deltaproteobacteria bacterium
CGGGTGGGCTGTGGAACTCGATTAACTCGCTGGGTACGTGGGTGGAGAGGATTATTAATACGACCGGCGTCACGCGTATTACGTCGACTGCCGTTAGTTTGATGCTTCTGAGCCTCCAGACGACTAATATGGCTAGTATGAGCGCGATCGTTAAGGCTACCTCGAAACCCGTAGGTTCTAAGGCTGTGAAGAGCATAAACCTAAAACCAAGCGCGATCAGTAGAAGCCCGATCACGTATTCGCGCAAAGCGTTAAACGGATATATACGGAAGACTATAGGCTCTCCCGGTTCCTTAGAAGCTTTCTTCTCTTCGGTCTTCCGCTCAGTCAATCCGCTAAACCCTTCTAGAAGAAGTTAAAATAACTCATAATTTAAGCTTTCCCATGAAGAAAAATTATAGAAACACGTAAAGCTTTGAATTTTATCCAAAAAGTGAAATCACCCACGTATATTCTATGCCCACGCTCTCTTATCCGGAAGGCTCAACCTCCTTTTCGACAACACCGCCTATACCCCTACTGTCGACAAACCCTATTCTCACAACACACCTCTCTATGTCGGCTCCGTCTGGAATCTCTAAACCCAGGCTTCCGCTTATCATATATTCACCTGAGCCACTGACATAGTATATGGTTAAATTGCCAGAAGGTAGATGAACATCCATCTGCATAGCTCTAATCTCGACCGCTAAAGCCGCCCAATCAGCTTGTTTATTAAAAGACCAATTAAAAGAATAACTACGTTTTGACGGCGCATTTATATGGTTTACTCCAGATGCCAAAGTATAGTTTTCCATGACTATAGGATCAGACCAATTATACCGTTCAGACCAATTACACCCCGTGAGGATTTCAAAATCCTCCTTATTACTTAACGCGCCTATGACCGAGATGATCAGGCTGTCATTATACGATGTAGTTATATCGACCGATGCTTCTGAACCGCTACCACATGCAGAGTTCCAGGAGCCGATCGGATTGGTCGTATTAACGTTTTCAAAACCAAATACCCAGACTATTCCTTTGCAAGGTTGGCTGAAATTGATCGTTACGGTGGATATATTTGACCAATACCACGTTTCAACCCTAGGATTCCCGGCTGTGAAGAGGCGGTGGTCAGCCGGAATACCATCTATTGTAGAAACGTCGGTCCCATTTGTGACTACATGGAGAACTGTAAAATTCGCTTCTGGAATGGATATCGGGATACTCGTATCTCCTACTATAGGAACTGAAAATTGTTCAAGACTTCTTATTCTATATATGAATGTTATGTTGAGGAATTGTATCTCGAGGTCTGAGGCTGGTCCGTTTTCGTTGAAGGCTGTAAGGTTTACTTCTACTGTGTTTTCGTCGAGGTTCACGGTCGCGTCGGTCAGCGTCACGCTTAGTTTCACTTGTGCCGGGTATTCGTAACCGTAGAAGCCTATGCTCGTGATGTTGATTCCTAGCGTCGAGTCAACTTCGACATCGAACCTATCGCGTAAGGTGTTATTGGTGAAGTATGGGAGGTTTATGAGTTTCAGCTGAAGACCCCAGCCTGAGTAGTAGCACGTTAAATTCTTCACCCAATCGGTTAAGGTCGTGTTGTAATCCACCGGTTCGGTGAGGTTTTTCCGTAGCGCTAACGTCAGAACCCTCTTGAAGTCGTCTGTTATCGTCTGTACTATCTCCCTTGTCGGCTCTCTTCTCAGCGTCTGGTACCTTGAGCCGGCGGAGTAGACTAGGAGGGACATCGCCAATATTATTATCGCTATGAACATCGCGGTCGCCACTATGAACTGTCCTTTACACGAATTCTTCCGCGTCAAGCTATCTTTCACCCCTGGTGAGCTGTAGGACGAAGAGGAGAGTCTTTATCTTCCCGTTGATCTCCATGGTGTATACGTATTCGATGCTTACCACGTCTCCGCCTTTTATGAATACGTCTTGGTTCTCGGCGTTCGTGATAAGGTGATCGTTGAGGGGCTGTAGAGTAACATCATCCCCTGTTGCGACGACGTAGTAGACGGCCAGGTTGAAGTATACTCCCACCGGGAGGAGTGTCCCGAAGAGTATACAGGCATCGTTTTCCCAATCATCTCCCCCTTCGAGGATGAGCCTCTCCAAGCTCCCCTCCTGAGCAAGCCTGAACATGAGGTTATAGCCCAGCTTCTCCAAGTCTGTCCGGGTCCTCGAAGTGAAGGGGTTTGGGAAAACCACAATCTGGCTTGAAACTATCACAGCCATGAGTATTATCACGGCGGAGAAGAGAGCCTCCACCACACGCATGATCCCCTTCCTAGCTTTAAGAAATCTCAATCCTCAGCCATCCTCCAAAGCTTGAAAATAACCACATAATCCATACCCTCGACCTTCACAAGCCTCTTAGCAACCACCACGGTCTTCTTACCTCCATACCCCGACGTTCCATAAGTCGAAGAGTTTTTCAAGATCTCTTGAAGCGAGACTACAACCAGGCGATCACTTCCAATCCATTTAAAGTAGATAGCTATGGAGTTTATCTC
>QMLA01000284.1 GCA_003646585.1 Deltaproteobacteria bacterium
ACCCACATAGTGGCCCACAAAGACCGTATCGACGGCGTTGTAAAGGGCCATAACGGACATCCCCAAAAAGGCCGGAAGGGAAAGCTTAAAGAGCAAAAGACCTATGCGCCTGTCATCGAGGGTTACCTTCTCCTCCACAACAACCTCCGGAAAAGTAGGGTGCTACTTTCGCCGCCTTTCGAGCAGATAGTAGAAAGTGGGCACAAAGATAAGGGTAATGAGGGTCGAAGAGAACAATCCTCCAAAGACCGTCAGGCCGAGGGGCCTCCAGGCCTCCGAACCCTCGCCCCTGCTCAGGATCATGGGGAGCACCCCTCCCATGGTGGTGAGGGCGGTCATCAAAACCGGCCTCAAGCGGCGCCTCCCGGCGCTCCTTACGGCCTCAAGGACCTCTAACCCTCGCCTCCGCAAAAGGTTCGTATAATCGACGAGGACAATACCGTTGTTGACCACGATTCCCACAAGCATCACCAACCCTATTAGGGATATCAAGCTTATGGTCGCACCCCCCAAAAACAAGGCCAAAAATACCCCTACGAACAGAAAGGGGACGGAGAACATGATGAGGAAGGGATGCTTCAAAGACTCGAACTGGGAGGCCATGACCATGTAGACGAGGGCTACCCCTAGGGCGAACAGCAGCATCAGGTCGCGGAAGGCCTTCTGTTGTTCCTTCATTCGCCCACCCCACTGGACCTTTATCCCTTCGGGCCTTCCCAAGTCCCGCAATACTCGCTCTACATCCTTAGCCACCTCCCCCATCGACCTTCCTCGGACGTTGGCCTCGACCTTTATCAAGCGCATCTGGTCCTTATGGTAGATCTCCACCGGGCCGCGGCCCACCTCTATCCGGGCTATGTTCCTCAAGGGAGTGTACCCCCCTGAAGGTAGAGGAATAGGCAGTTGCTCTATGTCCCTGAGGGTCGCCCTCTGTCCTCTGGTCAGTTGGAGGAAGATCTCGTACTCTTGGCCCGCTTCGAGGAACTGGGCGGCCTCATGACCGTAGAAAAGGGACCTGACGGTCCTCGCCACAGTCTCCACGTTGAGCCCAAGGGCCGAGAGCCTATCGCGGTCCAGGGCGATGTGTACCTCCGGTCTCCTTGGATCGTACTCTATGGAAACGTCCACTGCTCCCGGAATCTCCTCCATCCGCCTTTTCACCTCCTGGGCGTAGGCATAAAGCTCCTCGAGATCATCCCCAAGCAGCTCCAGGGTCAGGGCCTTTCCACCCCCGAATAGGATCCTTCCCAACGGCTGCTCTATCCCCACGTTGAGCCTGAGAATCCCTGGCAGTCCGGAGATCCTTTCCCTAAGCTTCTGGGCTATCTCCTGGGCAGATCGGTGGCGAAGCCCTTTCTCGATGAGATTAATCCCCACATGGCCTATGTGACTCCCCATCTTGCTCCCGAAGGCCCGGGCCAGACTCTCCTCCTCGCTGCCACACCGCACGAACATGGACTTTAGCTCAGGGACCTCCTTCCGTACGATCTCCTCAATCCTCCTCATCAAGCCATCGGTCACCTCGACCCTTGTCCCCACGGGGAGTTCTACGTCTATCCCCACGTAAGACCTGTCCTCTTCGGGCAGGAACTCGCTCCCGATTCTGGTATAAAGGGGGAGGACCAGAAGGAGGATGGAGAGGGCCAAAAGGACCGTGACCTTGGGATAGGACAGGGCTCTATCGAGGATCCCCCCGTAGATCCCTTCCATCCCCTGGATCACCCTTTCGGCGAAGGTCATTAGCCCCTTAACCAATCTGCCCTTTGGCTGGCCCCTTCCCAAGAGCCTCGAGGAAAGCATCGGGGTCACAGTGAGGGCTGTAAGGAGCGAGGCAAAGATGGTCACCGTCACAACCAGGGCCATGTCCCTGAACATGATTCCCGTGATCCCTTTGGTGAACATGAGGGGCAGGAAGATGGCGATGGTGGTAAGGGATGAGGCCGTTATGGCGAGGCCGACTTCTGACGCCCCCTCTATGGCGGCCTCCCCAGAACCAAGGCCTTCCTGCCTCTTTCGCATGATGTTGTCCAAGACCACGATAGCGTTATCCACCACCATCCCCATGGCGATGATGAGGCTCGAGAGGGATATGACGTTGATGCTCATGCCGAAGAGGTAGAGAAAGATAAAAGAAACGATGAGAGAAAAGGGAATGGTGAGGACGACGATGAAGCTTGCCACCGTCCGATGGAGGAAGAAGAGAACCACGGCCGATACCGTGATTAGAGCCCACCATAGGGTTCTGGAAAGGTTCTTTACCGAAACGAGGATGTCTTTTCCCGAATCCATGAGGATGGTGTACTTCACGTCCCTGGGGAAGAAGCCCTCGAGTTCCTTCAGTCGCTCCTTGACCCTTCTGGTCACGTTCACGGTATTGGCCCCTGATTGCTTCTGCACCATGAGCATGAGGGCAGGACGACCGTTTACCCTGACGAAGATCTTTTGCTCCTTGTGGGTGTCCACTACCTCGGCCACGTCCCTGAGGTAGATGGGAGCAGCC